>JBJXEC010000095.1:0-18741 GCA_046155125.1 Sphingomonas sp.
AGGTCAATCGGCGTCCCGCTGATCGCGAGCGACCCCGGCACGACCAGCCGGTTGTCACGGTACAGGTCGCGCAGATAGCTCAAATGCCATTTCACCGGCAGGTTGGTGGTGTCCCCATTCCAGTGCAGCAAGTCGAACGGTGCATAATCCTGACCCAACAGATAGTTATTCGTCACATAGTTCCAAATGAGGTCGCGCCCGCGCAGCAGGTTGAAGGTTGCGGCCATGAAGCGGCCGTCCAGGAACCCGTCGGGCGAGACTTGCTCGATCAGCTTCATTTGCTCGTCGTCGACAAAGTTCAGCAATTCGCCCGCGCGCTCAAAATCAACCTGCGCCGTGAAGAAGGTGGCAGACTTCACCTTGTCCGCTTGCCCGCGCGCGGCCAGCACGGCAAGCGTCGCGGCAAGCGTGGTGCCCGCCACGCAATAGCCGATGGCGTGCACCGCCTCGACGTCAAGCAACGCCCGCACGGTGTCGATCGCGTCAATTTGCCCGCGCTCGACATAATCATCCCAGACAACGTCCTTCATCGACGCATCGGCCGATTTCCAGGACACGATGAACACGGTGATGCCTTGGTCGACCGCCCATTTGATGAAGCTTTTTTCAGGCGACAGGTCGAGAATGTAGAAGCGGTTGATCCAGGGCGGGAAGATGATGAGCGGAATGCCCAGTACCTTTTCGGTTGCGGGGCTATATTGAATGAGTTCGTAAAGCGGCGTGCGCTTGATCACCTTGCCGGGCGTTGTGGCGAGGTTGCGGCCGACTTCAAACGCCTCGGGCGATGTATGCGTGAGCTGGCCCTTGCCGATATCGGCGAGCATATGCTGCAGACCCTGAAGCAGGTTGTCGCCACCCGTTTCGATAGTTTTTTCAAGCACCAGGGGGTTGGTTGCCGGGAAGTTGCTGGGGCTCATCGCCTCAACCATGTTGCGGGCGAGAAAACGCAGCTGCTCGCGCTGCTTGTCGTCGACGCCGTCAATTGCCTCCACACCGCGCTGCAAATGGTCGGACACGATGAAATAGCTCTGCCGCATCCAGTCGAACACCGGGTTGTCGCGCCACTGCGGCGCCTTGAAGCGCTTGTCGCGCGCCTGTTCGGCAGTTTCGACGAACGGCTCGGCGGTATCCGGCGTCAAGAAGCGCTGCCACAGCTTCATGCTGTCCGACCAGAAATCATGCGCGCGCGCGATTGTCGCGTGATCGGTAAAGCCGGGGATGATCGGGAGCGCAGGCTTTTCCTGCATCGTCTGCAAACCAGCCTCCAGCATCATTTGCTGGGCGCGGCCCATCACCCATGTCCAGTGCTGCATATCCTCAAGGCTGGGCAGCGGCGGCAGGGCGTGCTCGGGCAGCGGTGGGGCAGCGATATCGGCCATCAGCATCCTCGATTCTTGTTGTGTGGCACAGCGTAACGCCGCAACGTGGCCGCGTCATTCCCGCCTGCGCGGAAATGCCCTATGAACGGGACGATATTGCCCCACGCCGAATAGCTGAAAGAAGGCGCCTCGACCATGTCTGATGAATTCTACCGCATGAAACGCCTGCCGCCCTATGTTATCGCCGAAGTGAACGCGATGCGGGCGCAGGCACGGGCGGGCGGCGAGGATATTATCGATCTTGGCATGGGCAACCCCGATCTGCCGCCGCCGCCGCATGTAATCGACAAATTGTGCGAAGTGGCGGCCAAGCCCGACGCGCATGGATATTCGGCATCCCGCGGCATCCCGGGGCTCAGACGCGCACAGGCCAATTATTATGGGCGGCGCTTTGGCGTCGATCTCGATCCCGAAACCGAAGTGGTGGTGACGATGGGGTCGAAGGAAGGGTTGGCGAGCCTTGCCACCGCCATCACCGCGCCGGGCGATGTCGTGCTCGCGCCCAACCCCAGCTACCCCATTCACACCTTTGGGTTCATCATTGCCGGCGCGACCATCCGCGCGGTGCCGACAACCCCAGACGCGCGCTATTTTGAGGCACTGGAGCGTGCGATGAGCTTCACGGTCCCGCGCCCGTCTGTGCTGGTGGTCAATTATCCGTCCAACCCAACCGCGGAAACAGTAGACCTTGCCTTTTATCAGCGGCTGGTGGCGTGGGCGCGCGAGAACAGCGTCTGGGTCATTTCAGACCTTGCCTATTCCGAGCTGTATTTTGACGGGAAACCAACGACCTCGATTTTGCAGGTGGCGGGCGCCAAGGATGTGGCGGTTGAGTTCACCTCGCTCAGCAAGACTTATTCGATGGCCGGATGGCGGATTGGCTTTGCGGTCGGCAACCCCAAGCTCATCGCGGCGATGACGCGGGTTAAGTCTTATCTCGATTATGGCGCGTTCACCCCGATTCAGGCGGCCGCCTGCGCCGCGCTCAATGGCCCGCAGGACATTGTCGAGACCAACCGCGCGCTTTACCACCACCGCCGCGACGTTCTGGTCGAAAGTTTTGGCCGCGCCGGCTGGGATATTCCGGCACCCCCCGCCTCGATGTTCGCCTGGGCACCGCTGCCGCCCGCGCTTGCGCATTTAGGTAGCCTTGAGTTCTCCAAACAATTGCTCTCCCACGCAAAGGTCGCCGTAGCGCCTGGAGTGGGCTATGGAGAAAATGGTGAGGGATTCGTGCGTATAGCCATGGTCGAAAACGAACAGCGCCTTCGCCAGGCCGCGCGCAACGTGCGGCGCTATCTCCAGTCGATGGGTGTCAATACCGGCGGGCAACAGGCGTTGTGACGCAGTTGTCGCCGGGCCTGTCGCAGACGCGATGATCGAGCCGCTCTACTCGCTTGCCGGGGTGCTGGTCGGCATGCTCGTGGGCTTGACCGGAGTCGGTGGCGGATCGTTGATGACGCCCATATTGGTGCTGTTCTTTGGGTTTCACCCGGCGACCGCGGTTGGCACCGACCTGCTCTATGCATCGGCCACCAAGACCGTGGGGACAATGGTGCATGGGCGGCACGGCACCGTCGACTGGCGCGTGGTGCGGCTGCTCGGCACGGGGAGCGTCCCTGCATCGATCGTCACGCTGCTGCTGCTGGCCGCGATGCATTATAACGCGAAGGAAAGCACGTCAGTGCTTGGCACGCTGTTGGGCGCGGCGCTTATAGTTACCTCGGTGTCAGTGTTTTTCCGCAAGCAGATCGTCGCGGTGCTGGCGCCCACCTTCGCCGGAACGACGCAAGGCCGCATCGACACGCTGACCATTGCGCTGGGCGGCGTTCTTGGCGCGCTGGTGTCGCTCACTTCGGTTGGCGCAGGCGCGCTTGGCATGACCGCGTTACTGGTGCTGTATCCAAAGGTGCCGGTCGCGCGCCTCGTCGGGTCGGACATTGCCCATGCCGTGCCGCTGACCTTCATTGCCGGTGTTGGGCACTGGTTGCTGGGTTCGGTTGATTTTGCGCTGCTGTTGTCCCTGCTGGTCGGGTCCATCCCGGGCATCATCATCGGCAGCCTTATTGCGACGCGCGTGTCCGAGCGGGTGCTGGTGCCAGTTCTTGCCGCAACGCTTGCCGTGGTCGGGATCAAGCTGCTGACCTGACGCAGGCGTTGACGCGCGCATCAGCAGCCGCCAAGGGCCACGACCATGACCCGGCCCGGCTTTGCTTTTTCGACGCGCTTCAGGGTGCGCTACGCTGAAATCGACGCGCAGAAGATCGTCTTCAACTCGCGCTACCTCGAATATGCCGATCACTCGGTGGAGCAATTCTGGCGGTGGACGGACTTAAGCGCGCTCGGGCCGGCCTGGACCGAGGCCGAGTTCCATGTGCGCCGCACCGAGATCGACTATCTCAGCCCGTTCCGCATGGGCGATGAGGTGGCGGCCTATGTGCGGATCGAGCGGGTTGGAAATACGAGCCTTACCCAGCGGTTCGAGCTGTGCGACGCAGCGACCGGCGCCCTCAACTGCGCCATCGACATGGTGATCGTCCATGTCGACATGGCAACCGGGCGCCCGCTGCCGATTGCCGGTGAGGTGCGCGCCGCGCTGGAAAAACTTAGCGAACGCTAGTTATTCGGCGGCCTGGGCCGTCGGCAGGTCGCCATAGTTCACATCCTCGGGCAGCGCCCACAGCAAGTCCATCTTGGTGAGCACCCGGCCGTCCCAGGCGCGCACGTCAATCGGCGCAATCGGCCGCCGGTCGCGCGCATCGACCAGCACCGGGCTTGCGGGAAAGCCGGTTTCCCAGCGCTCGCCCCATTGCCGCAGCGCCAGCATCGTGGGCAGCAGTGCCATCCCCTTGTCGGTCAGGCGATATTCGATCTTACGGCGATCTTCAGGCAGCGCGTCGCGCTTCAGGATACCGTGCTCGACCAACCGACCGAGCCGGTTGGCGAGGATGTTGCGCGCAATGCCAAGCTCGGACTGGAACTCTTCGAAATGGAACAAGCCATTGAACGCTGCGCGCAGGATGAGGAACGACCAGCGCTCGCCCATCGCCTCAAGCGCCGCCGGAAGGCTGCACTCGGCCAGTACCCTAAGATCCTCTCGCAGCTTTTCTGTCATTGAGTCTGCCTTGTTATCGCATTTTTGCCGTCATGGGAATGAAATACTAGTTTCTAGTTGCAACTGAAAACCTAGTTTGATAAGTAGTGATTCGCAACTGAAATAACCTCCTCCCCAACCGCAACGACTCAATGGAGCAAATCATGACCCGCATCCTTTCTCTCGCCGCCGCGCTTGCGACCTCCGTCATCCTGCTTGGCGCGAGCGCCCATGCCCAGACCGGCCCTTACTACAGCGCAACCCCGGTAGCGGCGCCGACCAAGGCAAGCGTCATCACCGCGGGTAATTTGTGGAAGTGCGCAGGCGGCGTGTGTTCGGCCCGCGAATCGACGCAGCGCGACATCATCATGTGCCAAATGATCGCGCAGCGCGTGGGCGCGCTCAGTGCCTTTGCCGTCAAGGGCGCCGCCTTCGACGAGGCGGCACTGGCCAAGTGCAACGCCAGCGCGCGCAGTTAAATTTCGGCAAAGCAAACGTATTTGTTGCAAAGCAGCAGCACGCGGCCCCATCTAGGTCGCGTGCTGCGGCAATATGAACTCGTCGATCGGGTATTGAGCTACGATCCCCAGGCTAATGAGGCCCTGCTCAACCGCGCCTATGTGTTTTCGCTCCACGCCCATGGCAGCCAGAAGCGGGCGAGCGGCGACCCCTATTTCAGCCACCCTATCGAAGTGGCGGGCATCCTCACCGATCTTCACATGGACGACGAGACGATTGCGACCGCGATCCTTCACGACACCATCGAAGACACGGTCGCCACGCCCGATGAAATCCTGAAGCTGTTCGGCCCCAATGTCGCGCGGATGGTGGACGGGGTCACCAAGCTGTCAAAGATCGAAGCGCAGACCGAAAACGAGCGGGCGGCCGAAAACCTGCGCAAGTTTCTGCTGGCGATGTCGGACGATATCCGCGTGCTCCTGGTGAAGCTCGCCGACCGGCTGCACAATATGCGCACGCTGCACCATGTGCCCAACCCCGACAAGCGCCGCCGCATCGCGCGCGAGACGATGGACATTTATGCCCCGCTCGCCGAGCGCATTGGCATGTACGAGTTCATGCGCGAAATGCAGAGCCTGGCGTTCCGCGAGCTGGAGCCCGAAGCTGCGGAATCGATTACCAAGCGGCTCAAGCAGCTGAAAGAAGGCGGCGGCGACCGGATAGCCAAGATTGGCTCGGGCGTGAAACTGCTACTCTCCCGCCACGGCATCGAGACCGACATCTGGGGGCGCGAAAAACAGCCTTATTCGATCTGGAAGAAGATGTCGGAGCGCCACATCAGCTTCGAGCAATTGTCCGACATCATGGCGTTTCGAGCGATCGTGCCGACGGTTGAGGATTGCTACGCGGCGCTTGGCGTCATCCACCGCCGCTGGCCAATGGTGCCGGGCCGGTTCAAGGATTACATCTCGACGCCGAAGCGCAACGGCTACCGCTCACTGCACACCTCCATCATGCACGCCGACAACACGCGCGTCGAAATCCAGATTCGCACGGCCGACATGCATGCCGAGGCCGAACAGGGCCTTGCCGCGCACTGGGCCTATAAGCAGGACAAGGTGCGGCCCGATGCACAAATAAGCTGGATCGCCGACCTGATCGAAATCCTTGATACCGCCGAAAGCCCCGAAGAGCTGCTCGAGCACACGCGCATGGCGATGTATCAGGACCGCATCTTCGCCTTCACCCCGCGCGGCGAACTGATTCAGCTGCCCAAGGGCGCTACGCCCATCGACTTTGCCTATGGCGTCCACACTGACCTGGGCGATCAGGCCGTCGGCGCCAAGGTAAACGGGCGCGTCGTGCCGCTGCGCACCCCTATCGAGAATGGCGATCAGGTGCAGATTCTGCGCTCCAAGGCGCAAGCGCCGCAAAAGGCGTGGCTCAATTTTGCCATTACCGGCAAGGCGCGCGCTGCCATCCGCCGGCATTTGCGCCATACCGAGCGGGTCGAGACTCAGTCGCTCGGGCGCACGCTGTTCGACGAAATCGTGCAGCGCCTGCCGACCATTCTTGCCGATGACGCTGCGAAAGACGCTGCCCGCCGGCTGAAATTGCAGGATGAAGCGGCACTGATGGTCGCGATTGCGCGCCGCCAGTTTACCGACGATGAGGTGCTGGACGCGCTTATGCCGGGTTCGGGCGCGGCACTTGCCCGCGAGGCACCGCCCCAACAATCGAGCGCCATCTCGATTCGGGGATTGACGCCGGGCGTTGCCTTTGACCTCGCCGAATGCTGCCACCCGATCCCGGGCGATCGCATTGTCGGCCTGCGTCGGCTCAACCAAAGCATCGAAGTCCATTCGATCGATTGCCAAAAGCTTGCAGCCGGCGACGATGCGGATTGGGTCGATCTCGCCTGGGGGCCCAAGACCCAGGGCGGCACGGCGCGCATTGCAGTCCAGCTGAAGAACGAACCCGGCGCGCTTGGCGTCGTTGCCTCGATCATCGGCGCGCAACAGGCCAACATCATCAACCTGCGGCTCGATAACCGCGATCAGGGCTATCACACCAACACCATTGATGTCGAAGTGCATGACACGCACCATCTGATGCGCCTGATTGCCGCGCTGCGCGCCGCCGACGCGGTGAGCCTGGCCGACCGCGTCTGAAGGGAGTTGCACTACTCTGTCGTGCAGAGTATATGCTCTGTGTCACAGAGTGGAGGGCCGTCGATGTCGATTTCAACGTCTTTGCTTGCGGTGGTGCTCGTTGCACTCCCCGTTGCACTTTCCTCGCCGACCATGGCGCAGTCCGCGGCAACGGCACCCACCGCGCCTGCCGCCTCAACCGCGCAAGCCGATGCAACCATCGGAATAACGCTGCGCGCAAACGGTCTCGTCGCGACTTGGTATCCACCGGCCAGCGGCAAGCGCGCGCCGGCCATAATCGTGCTGGGCGGGTCGGAAGGCGGAGCGGCGAGCAGCAAGCGCATCGCCGCCGGGCTGCGCGAGACGGGCGCGGGCGCACTCGCGCTGGCTTATTTCAAGGCAGACGGATTGCCGCCGACATTTCAGGAAATTCCGCTCGACTATTTCGATCGTGCGATCATGTGGCTCAAAGCGCAACCGCTCGTCGATACAAGGCGGCTGGGCCTTTACGGCATCTCGAAGGGCGGGGAGACTGCGCTGCTGGTCGCCTCGCGCCATCCCGAGTTCCGCGCGGTGGTGGCGGCTGTCCCAAGCTCGGTGGTGTGGCAGGGGTTCGATCCGGCCGATTACCGCAGCGTGAAATCCGGCTTCGTCGATGCAGGCGTGCCGGTGCCCTATCTCCCTTATGACAACGGCGCGGCCTATACCGGCCCCTATGATCTCTACGCGCGCAGCCTCGCGCACATCGATGCGCACCCTGAAAGCCGCATCCCGGTCGAGCGAATTGGCGGGGCTCTGCTGCTTTTGTCCGCGCGTGACGACAAGCTGTGGCCATCGACGATAATGGCGGATCAGGTAATGGCGCGGCTTGATGCGCACCACTTCGCCCACGCGCACAGCCACATCGCCTATGCCGACGCCGGGCACGGTGCGCTTGCCTATCGTCCTGCCCCTGGCCGTGACGGCGCTTATGAAAATATTGGCGGCACCGAGGCGGGCAATGCCGCTGCCCGCGCTGACATGTGGCCGCGAACGCTCGCCTTTTTCCGTACACAGCTCAAGCCCGGCAAATGACGATCTCGCCAGCCGATGCTACCGATGCGCTGGCCGCGGTCGACGACGCCCGCAAGCGCGGTGCGATTTTGCGCGGCTATTCCCACAGCGGCACCATCGCGATTGCGTGGGGGATGGTGTGGCTATCCGGCAATTTGACAATGCAGCTGGCGCCTGGCGCTGCGGCGTGGGTGTGGCGGGTCGGGCTTGTGCTGGCAATCGGCTATTCCGTCCTGCGGCGCAGCGAAAAGAATGGCTGGCGAGCCCCGCTAACCGCGCTTGCGATGGCGGCGTTCCTGCTGCTGGCAGAGGCGATGCTTGGCGGCGTCGACGCGCGGTTGCACAACGCGCTGACCTCGGCGCTGGTGGGGCTGGCCTATCTCATGCTCGGCATCTGGGTCGGCGTGCGGTTTGCCGTGCTCGGGGCGGCAATCTGGGGCGCGGTGGTGCTCGGCTGGTTCCTGTTTCCAGCAGCGCTCTACGTGCTGATGGGCCTGGGCGGCGGGGGCGCCTTCATCATCACCGGGCTGTGGCTGCGACGGGCATGAGCGACGGCGCGCCGGACGAGCTGATCCACCAATCCACACGCCTGAAACTCATGGCGGCGCTCGAAGCAAATCCAGAACCGCTCGATTTTTCACGATTAAAGGCAATATCAGGCGCAACGGACGGCAATCTGGGCGCCCATCTCGGCACGCTGGAGGGTGCGGGCTATGTCGCCGTCGACAAGCAGGCAATCGGCAAGCGCACGCGCTCGCTCGTCGCCATCACCCCATCAGGCCGCGCCGCGTTCCACCGCCACCTTGCCTATTTGCGCGCGATCATCGACAGCGCCAGCCTGTCCTAGCGCTTGCGCGCGCGGCCTTGCCGGTTAAGGTTGGGCGCATCGCAACTGCTTGCCCAAGGACACCCCGCATGGATCGCCGCACCTTTCTGTCGTCGACTACCGCCGCTGCCACTGCTGTCGCGTTCAGCCCGGCGATATTGCACGCGCAACCGGCCAGCGGGGACGCGGCGCTCACCGCGCTGCTGGACAAGATCTTTGCCGACGGCCTCAAGGAATCGCCAGAACAGGCAACCCAGCTAGGGCTGGACAAGGGCGATAACGCGGCGCTGAAGGCCAAGCTCGACGACCATTCGCTAAGCGCGCGCGCGCGCAGCCTGACGCGCAGCAACAAGGCGATTGCGGATATCACCGCCATCGACCCCGCCAGCTTGTCCAAGCAGGGCAGGATCAACCGCGAAGTGGTCCTCTATTCGCTCAGCAGCCGCGTTGCCGGGCCGGCGAAATATGGCATTGGCAGCACCATTCGCCCCTATGCCATCTTTCAGCAGGGCGGTGTTTACTTCAACACGCCGGATTTCCTGAATTCGTCGCACACCATCCAGACCAGGGACGATGCCGAAAGTTATCTTGCGCGTCTGGAGGCATTTGGCGCCGCGCTTGACCAGGAAACTGCGCTCCAGAAGCATGATGCCGCGCGCGGCTATGTCGCGCCTGATTTTTCGCTTGACCTGACGCTTGGGCAGATGGCGGCGCTGCGCGGCAAGCCGGCGGCGGAAAATTCCATGGTGTCGTCGTTGGTCAAGCGGGCCGCCGCCGCGAATGTGTCCGGCGACTGGGGCGCGCGAGCGGCCGCCATCATTGAGCGTAGCGTTTACCCCGCGCTCGACCGGCAAATGGCGATGGTAAAGGCCTTGCCGCGCCGCAAGGAGGCCGGGCTATGGGCGTTGCCGCAGGGCGAGGCGATTTATGCCGACGCGCTGATGGCCGCCACCACCACCAGCTTTTCGCCCGACGAAGTCCACAAGATCGGCCTTGAGCAAGTGGCCGAACTTACCGGCAGGCTCGATGCCATCCTCAAGGATCAGGGCTTGAGCCAGGGATCCATCGGCGCGCGTCTCCAGGCGTTCAACGAGAGCCCGGCGCAACTCTATGCCGACACAGCAGAAGGCCGTGCGGAGCTCATCGCCGGGCTTAACAAGGGCGTGCACGACATTGCAGCGCTACTGCCAAAGGCATTCCTGACCCCGCCAACCGCACCGCTCGAAATCCGCGCGGTGCCCGTTGAAATCCAGGATGGCGCCTCGAACGGCTATTACCGGCTCGCCGCTTTGGACGGGTCGCGACCGGCGCTCTACTTCATCAACCTGAAAAGTGTGGGCGACTGGCCGAAATGGACATTGCCTTCGCTCACCTATCATGAAGGGCTGCCCGGCCATCATTTGCAGCTCAGCATCATTGCCGGCCTCAAGACGCCGCTGCTGCGCCGCCTGTCGTTCTTCAGCGCCTATTCGGAAGGTTGGGCGCTTTATGCAGAGCAAGTTGCCGACGAGCTGGGCGCCTACCCCACCGCCATTGAGCGGGCGGGCTATCTCCAGTCCTTCCTGTTCCGCGCCGCGCGACTAGTGGTCGACACCGGCATCCATGCCAAACGCTGGACACGCGAACAGGCGACCGATTATTTCGTCGACAAGGTCGGCTTTGCGCGGCCCCGCTCGCTGCGCGAAATCGAGCGCTATTGCACGCAGGCGGGGCAAGCCTGCAGCTACAAGCTTGGCCATAATGCCTGGCTTCGGGCACGCGCGAACGCGCAGAAGATCCTGGGCGACAAGTTCGATATCCGCCAGTTCCATGAAGTACTGCGCGATGGCGCGGTGCCGCTCACCATTCTTGAGCGGCTGGTGGATGAACGCGCCCGGGCGCAGGCCTGAAGCGGCCACGGGGTTTGACAGCGCCGGGCGATGATCTAGGGGCGTCAGTCATGGTTCGCCCCGCGCTCTCGATCGTCGTTCCCTGCTATAATGAGGCGGATTGCCTCGACGTGTTGCACGCCCGTGTCTCGGCGGCCGCACGGGCGGCGGTCGGCGAGGATTATGAGCTGCTGCTGGTGAATGACGGGTCGCGTGATGCAAGCTGGCCAGTCATGCAGCGCCTGGCCGCCGCCGATCCGCATCTGGTCGCCATCAACTTGTCGCGCAACCATGGCCACCAACTGGCGCTGACGGCGGGGCTTGATCTGTGTGCGGGCGCGCAGATCCTCATTATCGACGCCGATTTGCAGGACCCGCCGGAACTGCTGGCGGATATGCGCGCAACGATGGTCAGCGAGCGCGCCGATGTGGTGTATGCGGTGCGCCGCAAGCGCGATGGCGAGACCATTTTCAAGAAACTGACGGCGGCTGCCTTTTACCGCGTGCTCGACCGGGTGACCGACACGCCCATTCCGCTCGACACAGGCGATTTCCGGCTAATGAGCAGGCGCGCGCTCGATGCGTTTTTGAGCCTGCCCGAACAGGCGCGCTTCATTCGCGGCATGGTTGCCTGGGTGGGTTTCCGGCAAGTGCCGTTTGCGTATGACCGGGCCGAGCGGCACGCGGGCGAGACCAAATATCCGCTCGCCAAGATGATCCGCTTCGCGCTTGATGCGGTCACCGGCTTTTCCACGGCACCGTTGCGCTTTGCCAGCCATGTGGGCCTTGCGCTGACGGCCGCGTCGCTGCTGCTGGTGGTTTATATCGCGATCGGCTTTTTCACCGGAAGCGCTGTGCAGGGCTGGACCTCGACGATGCTGGTCGTGGTGCTGCTGGGGGCGGTGCAGATGTTCGTGCTGGGCATGATCGGCGAATATCTCGGGCGGCTCTATGTCGAGTCGAAACGGCGCCCGCTTTACCTGGTCTCGGATGTCGCCGGACCCATTCAGGGCCGCGCAACGCTTGGCTACCGCGCCGAACCGCGCGACGACGAGCTGCCCGAGCCAGACGCTGCCCCGCCTGCCTGAGGCTCCGGCACCGCAAGCGTGATGATCGACACGCCAGGCGGCATTGGCATCCGCCCGACCAAATGGCGCTCCAGCCGGAAAATGCCCTCGAACAGCGTGTTTACCGCAGGCGGCGGCGGCGAATCGTCGGAATCATCACGCCCCATCAGCCGCCCCGCCACGCGCGCGGCGGCGGCAAGCGGAAACAGCAGCGAATTAAAATAGCCAAGCTTGGTCGGCTGCATACCGGCCGCCCGGATTGCCTTGCTCAGCGAGGCCTTTGAGTAGCGCCGGTGGTGATGGTTCACCACGTCATGCGCGCTCCACATCCATTGGTGCGCAGGCACGGTGATGAGAATCTTGCCGCCGGGGGCAAGGCACGCGCGCATGGCGGCAAGCGCTGCCACATCCTCCTCGATATGCTCGACGACATCGAGCACCGCGATCAGATCAAACGCGCCGCGCGGCACGCCGAGCAGCGCGGGCAGTGGCGTCGACCCCACCGGCTGGCCCAGCCTGGCGCTTGCAATTTCGCGCGCGAGCGGATCAATCTCGATCGCCTCGACGGTGCCAAAGCCGCTGAGCATCGCAAGATTATGTCCCGTGCCGCAACCGATTTCCAGGATGCGTGCCTCACGCGGCAGATTGGCCTCGCGGGTCAGATAGGCGGCCAGAATCTCGCGCCGCGCGCGATACCACCAATGCGTTGTGTCGTGGGCCGCCATCCGGTCATAAACGATGCGGTCCATCTCAGCCGAACACCCAGTGGCGGTTGAGCGCAAAGGTCGCAATGGGCGTGATCGTCACAACAGGGATCAGCGGCAACAAGGTGTGACCGTGCAACGGCCCGGTAATCACCCAGGTGAACAGCGCGTTGAGCACGAGGCCAAAGCCCTGCACGCCCATGAATTTCAGCGGCTGGCCTGCGCCCTTGGCGCGCACCCCGTGCCCGCGAAAGCTCCACAGGCTGTGGAGCGGAAAACCGCATACCACCGCCACCGCAAACGCGATGGGAACGGCAAGCACCGCGCGCGCGCCCTGAAACACAAAATGGGTGAGCGGCCAGTACACGGCCGCATAGATCAGCGTCGACACACCGCCGGCAATGCCGAAGCGCACAAGCTGCCCGAGCACGTCCCGCCCGCCGGCCGCCGCGCTCAGCCGGTCGATTACGCTGCGCTGATGATTGGTCGTCCGCCCCATCGCCACCTTGCCCTTTGCGCAAGGGCCACTAGAGCGCATGGGCACGCTAGGGAAGCTCAATTGAACGACACGCCTGCCCAACCCGGCCTTTTCGCCCGCGAGATCGAGCAGAACTGGGTGCAACTGACGCTCGTCGCCTGGGCTGCCATTGTCGCGTGGTTCATTGTCCAGCGCTGGCCATCGATCCACTGGCTGTCGCTTGGCGACACCGATGACAATATGCGGCTGATGCAAGTGCGTGCGCTGCTCAGCGGCCAGGGCTGGTATGACCTGCGGCAATACCGGATGAACCCGCCGGGCGGTTTCAACATCCACTGGTCGCGCATCGTCGATTTGCCGATTGCCGCGCTCATCCTGGGTTTTCGCCCCTTTGTCGGCACGGCTATGGCCGAGCGACTGGCATGCGGCATTGCCCCATTGCTGCCGCTGTCAATCATGCTGCTGGGCATATCTGCAACGCTCCGCCGACTGGTGAGCCCGGTAGCCTGGCCGCTGGGCACCGTGTTCGTCGTCGGCAGCACCGCGACCATGCTCATGTTCATGCCCGAACGCATCGATCATCATGGCTGGCAGCTGGCGAGCCTTGCCGTGGTGCTCGCCGGGCTGTGCGACCCCAAGGCCCGGCGCGGCGGCTTGCTGGTGGGCGCAGCCAGCGCCGTTTCGCTCGCGATCGGGCTGGAGATGCTGCCCTATGCGGCTGGCGCGGGTGCGATCATGGCCCTGCGCTGGGTGTGGGACCGGGCCGAGGCGCCGCGAATGCAGGCCTATGGCGCGTCGCTGGGTCTTGGCAGCCTGGCGGGCTATCTCGCCTTTGCATCACACGACAATGCCGCACTGCGCTGTGATGCGCTGACGCCCGTCTGGCTCAGCGTTATGGTGGCGGCGGGCGGGCTGCTGGTGGCACTGGCCGCGCTCAACCCGGCGTCGCGGATGGTGCGGCTGGCGGGCGCGGTGATCGCGGCGGCCGTCATCGTGGCCGGTTTTGCGCTGGTGTTCCCGCAATGCCTGGGCCGGCCCGAGCAAGTCTCGCCCGAACTGGCGCGCGAGTGGCTCGCCAATGTGCGCGAGGCCAAGCCCATCTATACCCACCCGTGGCGCAGCGCGCTGCCCGTCGCCGTGCTCCCGTTCATCGGCATCATCGGCGCGGCACTGGCGACCTGGCGCGCGCGCGCACACGACCAGCGCATCGGCTGGGCGGCGGTATTGTTGTTCACCCTGTTCGCAGGCGGCATGCTGTTATGGCAGGCACGTGCAGGGGCCGCCGCGCAGCTGCTCGCAGTGCCGGGCGCGGTTGCGCTTGCCTGGATCATCCTGCCCTGGTGCCTCGCCAGCCGCTCAATGCTGGTCCGTGTGTTCGGCACGGTTGCGGCGTTTCTGGGCGTGTCGGGGCTGTTTGCCGGGCTCGTGCTGCAGGCAGCCCCGGCCGACAAGCCGGACGCAAAGGCCGCCGCCGTCCGCCGCGCGAGCGCAAGCTGCCCGACCATCCCGTCGCTTTCGCCGCTTGATCGGTTGCCGCCGCAAACCGTGTTCACCTTCGTGGATCTGGGCCCGCGGCTTATCACCATCACGCATCACAGCGCGGTCGCCGGGCCCTATCACCGCAATGGCGACGCCATCCTCGATGTGCAGCACGCCTTCAAAGGCAGCGCCGCAAAGTTTCGCGCGATTGCCAAAAGGCATGGCGCAACGTTGTTGCTCATTTGCCCCAACCTCGCCGAATCGACCATTTACCGCGCCCGCGCACCCGGCGGCTTCTATGATCAGCTGGCGCATGACCGCGTGCCGGCCTTCCTTACCCCCCTGCCGCTGCCAAAAGGCTCGCCGCTCAGGCTCTGGCGGATCAACTAGAGCGCAAAGCTCGCGCGCAGGCCATCAATCACGAATTGCGCGGCCAGCGCGCCGAGCAGCACGCCGAGCAGTCGCGTCACCACCGCCTCGATCCGCGCACCGAGGATTTTCATCAGCGGCCCGGCCAGCACCAGCGCGAGCAGCGTCAGCCCGAGGATAACGCCAAGCGCCGCCAGAATAACCAGCGTGCGCTGAACGCCGTGCCCCTTTGCCATCAGCAGCATGATGCTGGCGATGGACCCGGGCCCGGCGATCATCGGCATCGCCATCGGAAAGATCGACACATCCTCGATTTCCGGCGTGTCGATGATTTTCTGGGCGCGATCCTCGCGGCGCTGCGTGCGCTTTTCAAACACCATTTCGAGCGCGATCAGGAACAGCATGATGCCGCCGGCTATGCGAAAACTGTCAAGGCTGATGCCAAGCGCCCCCAATATGTCTTGCCCGAACAGCGCGAACATGACGAGGATGAGCCCGGCCACCACCACCGCGCGGATCGCCATCGCGCGTGCATGAACATGCGGCACGCCCGCCGTCAGCCCGGCATATATCGGCGCACAGCCGGGCGGGTCGATCACCACAAAGAAGGTGATGAGCGCGGAGATGAAAAGCTCAATCACAACTGGCTCGTGTCCAGGCCAAGCCCAGCCCGCGCATATGCCGCCACCAGCGTGTTGCGCAACAGGCACGCAATCGTCATGGGGCCAACGCCGCCGGGTACTGGCGTGATCGCGGCCGCAACGCTTGCGGCTCCTGCAAAATCGACGTCGCCAACAAGCCCGTCTTCCGTTCGGTTGATGCCAATGTCGATAACGGTCGCGCCGGGTTTGATCCATTCGCCCTTCACCATGGCCGGCTGGCCAACGGCCGCCACCACAATGTCCGCGCGCCTGACGACGCTGGACAAGTCGCGCGTGCGCGAGTGCGCGACCGTAACGGTGCAATTCTCTGCCAGCAGCAGCTGTGCCATCGGCTTGCCCACCAAAATCGACCGCCCGATCACGACCGCGTCCAGCCCCGACAAATCGCCAAGCTGATCGCGCAGCAGCATGAGGCAACCAAGCGGCGTGCACGGCACCAGCACCGCACGGCCAAGCGCGAGCCGCCCGGTCGACAGCGGGGTCAGCCCGTCAACGTCCTTGGCCGGATCAATCGCGCCAACGACGGCCTGCTCATCAAGATGGGCCGGCAGCGGCAGTTGCACGAGAATGCCGTCAACCGCCGCATCAGCATTGAGCTGGTCAACCAGCGCCAGCAGCGCGGCCTCAGTCGTATCGGCCGGCAGCACATGCTCGAAACTGACCATAGCAACGGCGCGCGTCGCCTTCCCCTTGTTGCGCACATAAACTGCAGACGCGGGATCGTCACCAACCAGCACCACGGCGAGCCCGGCCATCCGCCCGGACACCGCTGCAAAGCGGGCGGCATGCGTTGCGATGCGCTCGCGTAGGGCACCGGCAAAGGCCTTGCCGTCAATGATCTGGGCACTCATGGCGCTCCGGCCTTATAGGCTCGCTGCCATTTCCGCCAGTATTCGCGTGTCGCCCGCAATATGAAGCCGCTTCACGCGTGCCGTGTCGCCGCTGAGCAGCGTGACCGCCCGGCGCGGCACGGCAAACACCTGGGCTACGAGCGCAATCAGCGCCGCATTCGCCGCGCCATCAACGGGTGGCGCCGTCAGCCGGGCAACGAAATGATCGTCGGTCCCTGCAATCATCTCCACGCGGTGTGCACGCGGGGTCACCCGCACCGCAATGACAATGCCATCGTCCGCGATGCGCCAGGCCGGCATGACCGGTTAAAGCGGGCCACCCGTGAGGAGGCTGACCGCAGCCCGGTTCAGCACGATGTTGAGCATCGACATCACCAGCAGTACAACGGCTGGCGAGAAATCGAGCTGGCCGAAATCCGGCAAGATCTTGCGGATCGGGCGGTACACTGGCTCAGTGATCGCGTTCAGCCCCTGAAACAGCTGGCGCACCAGATCATTATAGGTGTTCACCACGTTGAACGCGATCAGCAGCGACAGGACGATCTGCACCACGATGATCCACCAGGCGACATCTAGCAGCACCTGCGCGATCTGAATGAGCGTAATCAAACCAAATCCTCCGTCATCAACTCAACCGTCATACTTCTATATAACACCTGCATGTCCCAGTTCCAACCCTGGCGCGCGCTAGCGCCGAACGAGGGTGCCTGCGCCCTGCCGGGTAAAGATTTCGAGCAGCATCGCGTGCGGCACGCGCCCATCAAGCACGACCGCTGCATCAACGCCGCCACTCACCGCCGCAACACAAGTCTCCAGCTTGGGGATCATGCCGCCCGTGATGGTGCCATTGGCGCGCAGGTCGGCGATGGAAGCGGGGGTCAGGTCGGTCAGCAAGCGCTTGTCCGCGTCGAGCACGCCCGCCACGTCCGTCAGCAGGAACAGGCGCGAGGCCCCCATCGCCGCCGCAATGGCCCCGGCCATCGTGTCGGCGTTGATGTTATAGGTCTGCCCGTCGCTGCCAATGCCAATCGGCGCCACAACCGGAATCATGCCCGCGGCCGAAATCGTGTCGAGCACGCGGCGGTCGATATGCGCAGGCTCGCCGACAAAACCCAGGTCCACCACCCGCTCGATATTGCTGTCAGGGTCACGGGTGGTGCGCGCGACCTTTTCGGCGCGGACAAAGCCTGCGTCCTTGCCCGAAATGCCAATCGCCCGGCCGCCTGCCTGGCCAATCCAGGCGACGATTTCCTTGTTGATCGCGCCCGACAGCACCATTTCAGCGACCTGCGCGGTTTGCGCGTCGGTGACGCGCAAACCATCGACAAAGCTCGATTCGACGCCAAGTTTTTTCAGCATCGCCCCGATCTGCGGCCCCCCGCCATGGACGACGACCGGGTTGATGCCCACTGCCTTCAGCAGCACGACGTCTTCGGCAAAGTCACGGGCAAGCTCAGGATCGCCCATCGCATGGCCGCCATATTTCACGACAAAGGTGTTGCCGGCATAACGCTGGAGATAGGGAAGCGCCTCGGTGAGCGTTTCCGCCTTGGCGAGCATGGCGGGGTCTGGCGCGTGGTCAATCATGCGGCGTGCCTTAGGCCGAAGCGCGCGCGCGATCCAGCCACCGGCCGAGCGCGACGAACAGATAGATGAGCGGCGGCACGATCAGCGCCGACAGCACAACCTTGGCGACCATTTGCCCGGCAAGCAGCTGACCGATCGGAAACACGCCCCAAAACGCAATCGACACGAACAGGAAGGTATCGACAATCTGCGACAAGATGCTCGCAATGCCGGCGCGCAGCCACAACAGCCCGCCCGTCTCACGCTTCAGCCATGAAAAGATGGTGACGTTAAGCGTCTGCGAAATACCATAGGAGATGATGCCGCCCACCCAGATGCGCGGGGTTGCCCCCATCATCAGCGCAAATGCGTCGCGCCTGGCGGGTTCCATGTCGGGAGCCGGCGGCAGCAGCAGCACGACCAGCGAGAGCAGAATGGAAATGATAAGCGGCACAAAACCAAACTGCACCAGCCGGTTGGCAATGGTCGCCCCGTGCAGCTCGGCAATGGCGCTCGACACGATGACGAGCAGCAGAAACGCAAAAATCCCCGCCTCAATCGCAAGCGGCCCAACGCCGACCAGCGTGCCCAGCGCCGATAGCGGCCCAAGCGACACCTGCTTGTTGCCGAGCACGCCCGCGATACAGACCATGCCGCCATAAAAAATCGACAGCGCAAACAGCGAACGCGGGATGGTGGCGGAAGGGTTCGTCATGCGCCAAGGTGCTAGCGCATC
>JBJXEC010000096.1:0-2750 GCA_046155125.1 Sphingomonas sp.
GGCGTGTACAATGGCGGCGGCGCGGGCGTGCCGTTCCTCACCCGCCCGACCGATCAGCCAATGCGGATGGTCGATTTGCTGCGCCACACGTCGGGGCTGACTTATGGCTTCCAGAACCGCTCCAACGTCGATGCCGCCTATCGCGAGCACAGACTGGAGAATTGGTTCGGCAATTATGACCTTGATGAATTCGTGGCAGCCCTGGGTGAGCTACCGCTTGAGTTTTCGCCGGGCGCCGCCTGGAATTATTCGGTCTCCACCGACGTTTTGGGCGCTGTTGTGCAGCGCGTGTCGGGGGAGCCGCTCGATGCGTTTTTCAAGACGCACATCTTCGATCCGCTCGGCATGCACGATACCTTTTTTCAGGTGCCCGCCGACAAGGTCGACCGGCTGACCGATTGCTATGATTTCATCCCCGGCGCTGCGCCAAAATTGTTTGATCGCGGCGCGCAAAGTGCCTGGGCGCACCGGCCCAAGCTTTTGTCCGGCGGTGGCGGGCTAGTGTCGACCGCGCTCGACTATCACCGCTTCTGCACGATGTGCCTGAACGGCGGCACCCTTGGCGACACCCGCATCGTTGGCCGCAAGACGCTTGATTTGATGACGCTCAACCATTTGCCGGGCGGCGCCGATCTGGCTGCGATGTCGAAATCGCTGTTCAGCGAAGCGGCGAATGCCGGGACGGGCTTTGGCCTGGGCTTTGCGGTCAATATCGACGTCGCCCGCTCGATGATCCCGGGGTCGGTCGGTGAATATTATTGGGGCGGCATGTTCTCGACCGCCTTTTTCATTGATCCGGTTGAGCGCATAACCATGGTGTTCATGACGCAGCTGCGCCCATCAAGCACCTATCCCATTCGCCGCGAGCTGAAAACGCTCATTTATTCGGCGCTTAAATAACTAAATGCGATTGCAGGAGAAATTGCCATGACCTCACCCATCACGACCGAGCGGCACGACGATGTGCTCGTCATCATCTCGAACAACCCGCCTGTCAACGCGCTGGGCGCGGCCGTGCGCCAGGGGCTGGAAGCGGGCTTGAAGGAAGGACTTGCCGACCCCGCCATCAAGGCAATGGTCATCCGCTGCGACGGGCGCACTTTTTTCGCAGGCGCCGACATTACCGAATTTGGCAAACCCATGCAGGAACCTGGGCTGCCAACCGTGGTCGACATGATCGAAGCGGCCGACAAGCCGGTGGTAGCGGCCATCCACGGAACGGCGCTTGGCGGCGGGTGCGAGGTGACGCTTGGCTGCCATTACCGGATCGCGGTCCCTTCCGCCAAGATCGGTACGCCGGAGGTGAAGCTCGGGCTGCTGCCTGGTGCTGGCGGTACGCAGCGGATTCCGCGCGTTGCGGGCGTCAAGCTTGCGCTGGAAATGACTGCAAAGGGGGACCCCATCCCGGCCAAGGTTGCTCTCGCGGCTGGCTTGATTGACCGACTGGCGGGGGAAGAGTCGCTAGCAGCCGACGCTATCGCCTTCGCGCGCGAGATCGCGGAAACGCGGCCCCTGCCCCGCGCTTCGGAAAAAACAGCGGTTGCCGATCCCGAGGCTGTCGCTGCGTTCAAAAAGGAAAACGGGCGCCGGTTCCGCGGCTTTGACGCGCCCGCCGCCAACATCGCTTGCGTGGAAAAAGCGACCGACGGCTCGAGTTTTGAAGAGGGCATCGCCTTTGAACGTGCCGAATTCATGAAGCTAATGTTTGGCGTTCAGTCTGCCGCGCAGCGCCACATCTTCTTTGCCGAGCGCAAGGCCGCCAAGATCGACGGCATTGCCGACGACATCGCACTGCGCCCGATCAAGAAGGTTGGCGTCATTGGCGCGGGCACCATGGGCGGCGGCATTTCGATGAACTTTTTGTCCGCCGGTATCCCCGTTACTATCGTCGAGATGCAGGCCGAAGCACTTGATCGCGGCACCGGCGTCATCCGCAAGAACTACGAAGCATCGGCTGCCAAGGGCCGGTTGACCCCAGAACAGGTCGAGGCCGCGATGGGCGCGCTTACCCCGACGCTCAGCCTTGATGATCTTGCCGATTGCGACCTCATCATCGAGGCGGTGTACGAGAATATGGACGTGAAAAAGGAGCTATTTGGCAAGCTCGACGCCATCGCCAAGCCGGGCGCCATCCTTGCCTCCAACACCTCATACCTCAATATCGACGAAATCGCGGCAAGCACCAGCCGGCCGCAAGACGTGCTGGGCATGCATTTTTTCTCGCCCGCAAACGTCATGAAACTCTTGGAAATCGTGCGCGGCGCCAAGACGGCGGACGATGTACTCGCGACCGCGATGGCACTTTCCAAGCCGATCAAGAAAGTCGCGGTAGTGGCCGGCGTATGCCACGGCTTTATCGGCAACCGCATGTTGATGCCGCGCCAGGTAGAGGCCAACAAGCTGTTGATGGAAGGCGCGACGCCTGAGCAGATTGACCGCGTGCATGTCGAGTTCGGTATGCCGATGGGCCCGTTCCAGATGAGCGATCTGGCCGGGGTCGATATCGGCTGGCACCGCGACCCGACCCGCATCGAGAATATTCGCGATGCGCTCGCCGCCGAAGGGCGCTGGGGGCAAAAGACGGGCAAGGGCTTTTACGATTATGATGAAAAGCGCAACCCGACGCCTTCCCCGCGTGTCGCCGAGATCATCGAGGATTTCCGCTCGCGCTCGAACATGGCCAAGCGCGACATTACCGATGAGGAGATCATCGAGCGCACGCTGTACACCATGGTCAATGAAGGCGCGCT
>JBJXEC010000097.1:0-10877 GCA_046155125.1 Sphingomonas sp.
AACGTGCCCGAATTCAGCCATGGCAACCGCTTCAATCATGAACCCAAGCGGGCGCGTAAATTGTTGTTGAATGCGCGCGAGATCAACAAGATGCACGGCGCGGTTGCGCGTGAAGGCATGACGCTGGTGCCGCTGATGATCTATTTCAATTCCAAGGGCCGCGCCAAGGTTGAACTGGCGCTCGCCAAGGGCAAAAAGGCGCATGACAAGCGCGAGACCATCAAAGAACGCGACTGGAAGCGCGAGCAGGGCCGGATTATGCGCGATCGCGGCTGAGGCTCCGGCGCTCTGCGCGACACAAAAAATTCATAAGTCGTTTCGTGTGACACCGGTTTGACTCACCGTGTCATTGGCGTAAAACACGCTCATTCGCCCTCCCTTTGGATCAAGGATGTACCATGCGGAAATCGCTTTTCCTGACCTCGCTGCTCGCAACTGCCGCTTTGGGCAGCATCGCCATTGCTAAAAACGCATCGCCAGAACCGGCAGCGTCGCCCGCTTCCGGCGCCACGGCTGCCAAGCCTGAGATTGGCGCGTTCGGGTTCGATCTGACGGGTATCGACAAGAGTGTGAAGCCAGGGGACGATTTTTCGGCCTATGCCGGCGGCGCCTGGTCGGCGCGCACTGAAATTCCGGCGGACCGCGCGGCCTATGGCATGTTCAACGTGCTCCAGGACCGTTCGCTCGAGCAGACTCGCTCCATTTTGAACGAGGCGATCAAGCAGCCCGGCAACAAGGCGGGCGACTTTTACGCCAGCTTCATGGATGAAGACGCGATCAACGCCAAGGGCGTTGCACCGATCATGCCGTGGCTTAACCAGATCAAGGGCGCTGCCGACAAGACAGCGCTGGCCGTGACAATGGCGTCGCTGCAGCGCCAGGGTGTGGGCGGGCTGTTTGGCATTGGCGTCGGCCAGGACAGCAAGGCGCCGGACAATTATATCGTGAATGTGAACCAGTCAGGCATCGGCCTGCCGGACCGCGACTATTATCTGAAGGACGACGCCAAGCTCGCGGACATCCGGACAAAGTACAAGGCCTATCTCGCGCAGATGCTGACGCTTGCGGGCGAAGCCAATGGCGCGGCGCGCGCGGCGGCCATATTCGATTTCGAAAAGCAGCTGGCGACCGTGCACTGGACGCGCATCGAATCGCGCGATGCTGACAAGACCTACAACAAATGGGCCGCGGCAGACTTCCTCACCAAGGCGCCGGGTTATCCGTGGCTTGAGGTGGGTCAGGCACTTGGTACGGCAAGCCAGCCAAGCTTCATTGTCGGGGAACCCAGCGCCATCGCTGGCGAGGCCAAGATTTTTGCCGAAACACCGCTTAACGTTCTGCAGGATTATGCCATGCTGGGCGTAGTCCGGGCGATGGCGGGCATGCTGGCGAAACCGATCAGCGACGCAAATTTTGCGTTTTATGGCACGGTGCTCTCGGGGCAGCCCGAGCAGCGGCCGCGTTGGAAGCGCGGCGTGGCGCTGACAAGCGGTGCGCTTGGCGATGATATTGGCCAGCAATATGTCGCGAAATACTTCCCGCCAGCCGCCAAGGCGCAGGCTGATGCGCTGGTCAAGAACCTGATCGCGGCCATGGGCCACCGCATTGACAACCTGGCATGGATGGCGCCGGAGACCAAGGTAAAGGCGCGCGCCAAGCTGGCGGCTTTCACGGCCAAGATCGGGTATCCAAGCAACTGGCGCGACTATTCGTCGCTCACCCTTTCGCGTGACAATATCGTGGCCAATATGGCGGCGACCAACGTGTACGAGTATAACCGTGATCTGGCCAAACTCGGCGGACCGATTGACCGGACCGAGTGGTTCCTGACGCCCATGACAATCAACGCCTATGCCAACCCGCCCATGAACGAAATCGTGTTTCCGGCGGCAATCCTGCAGCCTCCCTTCTTTGACCCCAAGGCTGACCCGGCCATCAACTATGGCGCGATTGGCGCGGTGATCGGGCATGAGATCAGCCATCACTTCGACGATCAGGGGCGCAAATATGACCCCACCGGCAAGCTCGCTGAATGGTGGACGGCTGAGGATGTGAAGCGCTTTGCCAGCTTCACTGACAAGCTGGTGAAGCAATATGATGCATATGAACCGGTCCCCGGCCAGCATGTGCAGGGCGGCCTGACGCTCGGCGAGAACATCGCCGATCTGGCAGGGTTAACGGTGGCGCTTGATGCGTATCACCGGTCGCTGGGTGGCAAGCCGGCGCCGGTGATTGGCGGGCTCACGGGCGATCAGCGCTTTTACCTTGGCTGGGCGCAGGTCTGGCGGATCAAATACCGTGAGCCGGCGTTGCGCGCGCAGCTGCTGTCGGACCCGCACTCGCCTGGCCCACAGCGGATTGCAACGGTGCGAAACCTTGATCCATGGTACAAGGCGTTTGGCGCAAAGCCCGGCAACAAGCAGTATCTGGCACCGGCTGACCGGGTCCGTATCTGGTAATCGCACGATGATATCGGGCGGCGCGAACATGGCGCCGCCCTTTTTCTACGCGGCCCCAAAGCGGGCGCGCCCTGAGCGAACAAACGGGAGTTGGATGATGAAAACATTGCGGTTGGCGGTGCTTGCGTCAACTTTTGCGGTCGCAGCAGCACTGGCAGGCTCAGCGGCGCTCGGCGCACCGGACGACGATCTCAAGGCTAGTCCGACGCCCGCCAACGGCGCGGGTCTGAGCGGCAGGCCGGAAATTGGCGATTTTGGGTTTGACGAGGCGGGGATGGACCGGTCAGTCGCCCCGGGCGACGACTTTTTCGGCTATGCGGGCGGCACCTGGCTGAAGACCACGGCGATCCCCGCCGACAAATCAAGCTATGGCGCGTTCGATGTGTTGCAGGATCTCTCGCAGGACCGCACCAAAGGGCTGCTGGAAGCGGCAATGGCCGATCCAAGTTCCAAGATCGGCCTGGCATATGCGGCCTATCTGGACAGCGCCACGATTGACGCAAAAGGCCTGGCACCGATCCAGCCGTGGTTGAAGCGGATCAAGTCGCTGCGCTCGAAAAAGGGCTATGCCGCGCTGGTTGCCGAAGCGGATCGCAACGGTGTTGCCGTGCCGTTCGGCAGTGGCGTGGGCCAGGACGCAAAGGCGCCCGACGTCTATACCGTTGGGTTGCGCCAAGGCGGTCTCGGGCTACCTGACCGCGATTATTATCTGAGCGACAGCCCCAAGCTTGTCGAGGCGCGCGCCGCTTATGAAGCGCATATCGCGAAGATGTTCACGTTGGCCGGCGAGCGCAATGCCGAGGCGCGGGCCAAGGCGATTGTTGCGCTCGAGACGCAGATTGCAAACATCCAGTGGACCCGGGTGGAAAGTCGCGATGCTGATCTGACCTATAACAAGACACCTGTCGCGTCGCTGGCGAAATTGGCGCCGGGTTTTGACTTTGTGAGCTATTTCAAGGGCACGGGGACGCTTACCGACAGCATCGTGCTGGGGCAGCCCTCCGCCATAAAGGCCGAGGCGGCGATTTTGGGCGCGGCGCCGCTTGAGGTATTGAAGGACCAGCTGCTCATCCGGTCGCTTGATGGCTTTGCCGATGTATTGCCGACTGCATTTGAAGACGAGCGCTTTGCTTTTTTCGGGACCAAGCTGAGCGGCACGCCGGAGCAGCAGGCGCGCTGGAAGCGGGCAGTGGCGTTTACCAGCGGTGCGCTGACGGATGACGTTTCGAAAATCTATGTCGCCAAATATTTTCCGCCGGCGACCAAGTCTGCGATGGATGATCTCGTAAAAAACATCATTGCGGCCATGAACGTGCGGCTCGACAAGCTCGACTGGATGTCGGCCGATACCAAGGTTAAGGCGCATGCCAAGCTCGCGGCGTTTGTGCCGCGCATCGGCTATCCGACGCAGTGGCATGATTATTCGGCGCTGGACATCAAGGCCGGCGACGCATTCGGCAACCGGTTGCGGGCCAATCAATGGGCGCATGACTGGAATGTGCAAAAGCTTGGCAAGCCCATTTTCCGGTGGGAATGGGGTCTGGCACCGATGACGGTGAACGCGCAGGCGAACCCGACATTGGTCGCGATCACGTTTCCGGCGGCGATCCTGCAGCCGCCATTTTTTGATCCCCATGCAGATGCTGCGGTAAATTATGGTGCGATCGGTGCCGTCATCGGCCATGAGATGAGCCATCATTTCGACGACCAGGGATCGAAGTTCGACGCGCAGGGGCGCCTTACCCAGTGGTGGACCGACGCCGATGTGGCCGCGTTCAAGGCGCGCACCAAGCAGCTTGTCGACCAGTTCGATGTGTATGAGCCACTACCGGGCCAGCATGTGAAGGGCGCGCTGACGCTAGGCGAAAACACGGCCGATCTGGCCGGGCTGAGCGCGGCGCTCGATGCCTATCACGCCTCGCTTGGTGGGAAACCGGCGCCGGTTATTAACGGGTTTACGGGCGATCAGCGCTTCTACCTTGCCTTTGCGCAGGTCTGGCGGCGCAACCACCGTGACGAGAATTTGCGCCAGCGCTTGTTGACTGACCCGCATGCCCCTGCACAGCAACGTGCCTGGATCGTGCGCAATCTTGACCCATGGTATGCAGCCTTTGCGCCAAAGCCGGGCGAGAAGCTGTATCTCACCCCGCAAGAGCGCGTGCGCATCTGGTAGCCGCTTGACGCCAACGCAGGCGGGGCCAAAGAGGGGCTGATGGCCAGCCTACCCGCCCCGCCCGACGTTTTCCTGTCTCCAGCGCGCAGTGCCGCGCTTGTAGCCGGGGTTTGCGGCACGCTCGCCGCTGTCGTCGTGCTATGGGCCGTCGGCGACATCCGGCTGGCCGCTGGTTTCCTCGGAGCGGCGCTGGTGATCACTGGCAGCGTTATTGCTGCTCGACGCTTGTTCCCCGCGCGCGCCGTCGCGACTGCGGAGCCCGATTGGTCAGTGGCGCGCGCGATAGCCGATGCCAGTGAGTGTGCGCTTGCGATAACCGATCGCGCGGGGCGCATGGTTTGCGCCAATGGCCGGTACCAGACGTTGTTCGGGGACTATCCTACGCCGCCCAACCTGCCGATCAGCGAGGCGGATAGCGCGGCGTTGATCGTGGCCGGGCGTGCAGCATGGCGTGATGGCCACGGGGTCGTGATGCGCCTTTCCACGCCGTCTGGCCCGGTACAGGTGGATATCACGCGCGCCGGGCAAGGCGGCGACATGCTGCTGTGGCAGTTCACTGCGCTTGGTGAAGCGGGCGGGGTGGGGGCGCTCGAGACGGCAATTGACGGGGAGCTTGGTCAGCGCATGGCAGCCGCCGGGGTGATGCTGGTCTTGCTGACGCCCGAGGGCCGGGTAAAGGCGGCTAATCGGGTGTTCCGGCTGCGCGCGACAGGGCAGGAAGAAGGGGCCGTGCTGGCGCGAGACTTTGCCGCATTTCTGATTACCGACGGCGTCGGCCAAGTCCGTTTTGAGCGCGAAGGCCTTGGCGGAACACCGGTCCGCCTGGTGCAGCTGCCACTGATGGACGAGCCGGAAACACCCGCCGTGATCGCACTGCTCGATGAAGATGTGGCGAGTGTTCCAATGTTGGGCGCAGACGCAGCGTCGCACCTGCAACTGCTGGTTTCGCTAATGCCGTTCGGCGTGGCGCTGGTCGATCGTGACGGGCGGTTCCTTGAGATGAACTCGGCGTTCGCGCGCGCAGCGGGGGTGGATGGCGCCGCGCCGCCACTTTACCCAAGCGACCTCGTGGTGCGCGATGACAAGACCGCGGTTGCTGACGCGGTGCGTCGGTTCGTCGGCGGCGCGCGCCAGAGCGCTGACATCGCGGTGCGGCTGAGCAGCGCGCCTGAGGAGCCGGTGGCGCTCTCCATCACCAGCGCGCGGGGCCTGGGCGACGCGGCGGTGCTGCTCAGCCTGAAGGACAATGGTGAGGAAACGCGGCTGAAGCGCGAAGTAGCGCAAGCGACCAAGATGCAGGCCGTGGGTCAGCTGGCAGGCGGCGTCGCGCATGACTTCAACAACATATTGACCGCAATCATCGGCCATTGCGACCTGATGCTGATGCGTCACACCCCCGGCGACAGCGACTATGACGACATCCAGCAGGTCCGCGCCAATTCCAACCGGGCGGCAAGCCTCACGCGGCAGTTGCTCGCCTTTTCGCGCCAGCAGACGCTGCGACCGCAAGTGTTGCAATTGCCGGATGTCATTTCCGAAGTCTCCAACCTGTTGAAGCGGCTGCTCGGTGAAACGGTGACGCTGACGGTCAGCCATGGTCGCAATCTGGGGCCGGTCCGCGCCGATCCGGGGCAGCTTGAACAAGTGGTGATGAACCTTGCGGTCAACGCGCGCGACGCCATGCTCGCCAAAGATCCGCATGGCGGTGGCACGCTCACGATCCAGACGCTTGCTGTTTCCGCGGCCGAAGTGCGGTCGATGGATAGCGATGTGCTGCCGGTTGGTGATTATTCCGCGCTGCGCGTGTCGGACACCGGCGGCGGGATCTCGCCAGACGTGCTGCCCAAGATTTTTGAGCCGTTTTTTACCACCAAGGAAATCGGCAAAGGCACCGGGCTCGGCCTTTCGACCGTGTACGGTATCGTCAAGCAATCGGGCGGGTATATTTTCGCCGACTCCCAGCCGGGTAAAGGGGCTGTGTTCAGCATTTATTTGCCGGTGCACACCGCGAGCACGCCAGCCAAGCCTGTTGCGCAGGCAACCAAGCCGAAACAGGGCGAGCTGTGGGGCACCGGCACTATCCTGCTGGTAGAGGACGAGGATATGGTCCGCACCGTCGCTGAGCGGGCGCTTACGCGACAGGGGTATAAGGTGCTGACGGCTGAGCATGGCGAGGCTGCCCTGGAGATGCTCGATCAGCATCCGCGGCCGGACTTGCTTATCTCGGATGTGGTGATGCCGACGATGGATGGCCCGACCATGGTGCGTCACGCCCGGGCACGCTATGCTGATCTGCCGATCCTGTTTATGTCGGGCTATGCCGAGGAGCAATTGCGGAAGTCGATCGATCTCGATAACGTCGCATTTCTCGCAAAACCCTTTTCAGTACAACAGCTTGCAGAAGCGGCGCGCGATGTGTTGGCGCCAAAATGAGGGTGGCGGCCTGGCCGTGCTACGGCTAAGGCAGCGCCAATGACGGGCGCGATACTGATCGTCGAGGACGAACCGCTGATTGCGATGATGCTGGAGGATTTTCTTGAAATCCTCGGGCACCGCGTGGTCGGCCCGCATGATTGCGTCGCGCAGGGCGTCGCGGCCGTCGCCGCAGGGGGCCTTTCGGCGGCGATCATCGACATCAATTTGCGCGGTGGCGAAACGAGCGTGGCGCTGGCTGAGGCGCTGAGCAAAGCGGCGATTCCGTTTGCGATTGCCAGCGGCCACGGGGATCCACCTGGCCTGTCCCCGGCATTTGCGGGCCGGCCAACTCTGGCCAAGCCCTTTACGCTGGCCGATGTCGAGCGCGTGCTTGGCGACTTGGCCGAACCAAGCCACTAAAAATATTTCGTTCCCCACTTGTTCCTATGGAACATTTGGTGTACGAATTGCTGCATTGAACCGATTGCGGGTTCGCGCTAGCGACGAAAGGCCTATTTCATGGCGGCACAATTAAAGGTTATCGACAGCAAAATGGCAGGCGTGACTGATAAGGCTGCAGGGGAGCGGCAAAAGGCGCTCGAGGCAGCGCTGGCGCAGATTGACCGCGCGTTCGGCAAGGGATCGGCCATGCGGCTGGGTTCCAAGGAAACGATGCAGGTCGAATCGATTTCCACCGGCTCGCTCGGGCTTGATATCGCGCTTGGCGTCGGCGGTTTGCCACGCGGGCGCGTGATCGAGATTTACGGGCCGGAGAGCTCGGGCAAGACAACGCTGGCGCTGCATGTGATTGCTGAGGCGCAGAAGGGCGGCGGCACCGCGGCTTTTGTCGATGCCGAACATGCGCTTGACCCGGTTTATGCCAAGAAGCTCGGCGTCAATATCGATGAGCTGATCGTGTCGCAGCCCGACACAGGCGAGCAGGCGCTCGAGATTGTGGACACGCTGGTGCGCTCGAACGCGATTGATGTGCTGGTGGTCGATTCGGTCGCGGCGCTGGTGCCGCGCGCTGAAATTGAAGGTGAAATGGGCGATAGCCATGTCGGCTTGCAAGCCCGGCTGATGTCGCAGAGCTTGCGCAAGCTCACCGGCTCGATCAGCCGGTCGCGGTGCATGGTTATTTTCATCAACCAGCTGCGCATGAAGATTGGCGTAATGTACGGCAACCCCGAGACGACGACTGGCGGCAATGCCCTGAAATTCTATGCAAGTGTTCGGCTTGATATTCGCCGCACGGGCCAGATCAAGGACCGCGAGGATATTGTCGGTAACACCACGCGCGTGAAGGTGGTGAAGAATAAGGTTGCTCCGCCATTCAAGCAGGTCGAGTTCGACATCATGTATGGCCAGGGCATTTCCAAGATCGGCGAAATGCTGGACCTTGGGGTCAAGGCCGGGCTGGTCGAGAAATCTGGCGCTTGGTTTTCCTATGACAGCGTTCGGATCGGGCAAGGGCGGGAGAACGCCAAGACCTATTTGCTCGAGAACCCGGAAATGGGCGCGCGCCTTGAAGCGGCAATCCGCAGCCGCACCGATAAGGTGGCTGAGGAAATGATGGTTGGGCCAGATGCTGACGCCGACTCCGGCGACGATGACGATATGTAACAGTCACCGCGGTGCCCGGCGGCCTATGCAGTCGGCGCACGGCAAGATCGGGAGGGCCTGTCCATCGCGGCGGGCCCTTCACCGAACCTCGTACCTCAATTACGGGCGGGCAATGGTCGATTCGGCCGTCGTTTATGGCACTGGCCTGCATCGTGCGGCGGTATATTGCGCAGTGTCAGGTCTCGCGGTGTCGTATTGCGCAGCCTTGATCCTGACAGCACAACGGCGATGGCTTGCTTGCCCTGGCCGACCCGAAATATGGCGCAGGCTGACCGCGGCGCACGCCGATATTTAGTCATCGCAAAATGGCCGGTTTTTCAGCGATCATATAATAACGGGCGTTTCAACATCCGGGCCGACCGCCGGATTGAGCGACCCTTCCCAACGCGCGATGACGCTCGCGGCCACGGCATTGCCGACCACATTTGTTGCGGAACGGCCCATGTCGAGGAAATGGTCGACAGCGAGAATGAGCAGCAGCCCGGCTTCGGGAATGTTGAACAGCGGTAACGTCGCTGCGATGACGACAAGGCTCGCCCGCGGTACCCCGGCGATCCCCTTTGACGTTACCATCAGGACCAGCAGCATGGTGATCTGCGCGCCGAGTGTCAGGTGAATGCCATAAGCCTGGGCGATGAACAGCGACGCAAACGTCATATACATCATCGATCCGTCCAGATTGAACGAATAGCCAAGCGGTAACACAAAGCTGGCGATCTTGGGCGGCACACCAAATCGCTCAAGCGCCTCCAGTGTCCGGGGATAGGCAGCTTCCGACGACGCGGTTGAAAAGGCCAGCAGCAAGGGATCGCGAATATAGCGGACCAGCAATTTGGTGCGCGGCCCGACCATGACGAACGCAATCGCGATCAGCAAAACCCACAGCAGCGCTAGGCCAAGATAAAAGCTCAGCATGAAATAGCCGAGTTGCGCAATAACCTCTGGCCCGCGTTCCACCAGCGTATTGGCGACGGCGGCGAACACCGCGAACGGTGCCAACCGCATGACATAGTTGGTGATAGTGAGCATCACCGTCGCCAGCGCCTCGGTCGCGCGAACAAGGGGTGCAGCCTTTTCCCCAACCGACGTTATCCCCACGCCGACAAAGACCGAGAACACAACGATCTGGATGATCTCGTTTTCGGCCATGGCCTGCACCATCGATGCCGGCACGATATGCGTCACGAAATCCTTGATATTGAAGGCAGCCTTGTCGATCCCGACATCGGCCGCAACCGGCGGGAGCGGCAGGCCAAGGCCAACGCCGGGTTGCAGCACCGACACGAGTACCAGGCCGAGCGACAGCGACAACAGGCTTGCGCACACGAACCACAACAGCGCACGCAACCCGACCCGGCCGAGCGCCCCGGTGTCGCCCATATGCGCGATGCCGACGACCAGCGTCGAGAACACCAGCGGCGCGATGATCATTTTGATGAGTCGTAGGAACAACGTGGTTACGATCGGAAAGGCTTGCCCGACACCTTTCAGGACATCGGCCGTCGCGCCGCCCTGGCCAATGGCGATGTGCATCCCCCACCCGATGATCAGCCCGAGGACCAGGCCAATCAGGATGTAAAAGGTCAAATGCCGTGCCATGAGTCTCTCCGGTTGCGTCGCACTAGGGAAGGGGATTGCGGGCCGCTGGTCAAGCATCCTATCGTTCAGCCCTCAATTCTGCGGAGGAAATGCCGATGCGTACCCAGCACTGCCGTCTTAGCCGTCGCGTGCTGCTTGGCGGTGCGGGTGGCGCCTTGTTGCTGGCGACCGGCGTGGTGCGGGCTGCCGAACCCGATCTTGTCGCGCTGCGCGACATGACCGGCGACGTCGCGCCCATTTCGGCGGCTGAACGCAGCGCTCGGATCGTGCGGGCGCAGGCGCTGATGCGCGCGCATGGCATTGGTGCGGTGCTGATCGAGCCGGGCGCGAGCCTCCTCTATTTCACCGGCGTCCGCTGGAACCGCAGCGAACGGCTGACCGCCGCGATTTTGCCGGTCGAGGGCGACGTGCTGATCGTGACGCCGTTTTTCGAGGAACCCTCAGTGCGGCAGACGCTGGCAGTGCCAGCGCAGGTGCGCGTATGGCAGGAGGATGAGAGCCCGGTTGCGCTGATCGCGGCGTTCCTGCGCGAGCGAAAACTGACCAGTCTCCCGATCGGTATCGAGGAGACCGCGCGCTTTTTTGCATCGGATGGGCTGGCCCGCGCG
>JBJXEC010000098.1:0-14163 GCA_046155125.1 Sphingomonas sp.
ATGCGCGAGATAAACGCCTCCATCCCGTTCGACAAGCGGCTGTGGCGCGAGGATATCGCCGCGAGCAAGGCGCATGTGGCAATGCTTGGCGCAACCGGGATCGTGTCAGCTGACGATGCGCGCGCGATTGCTGCGGGGCTGGACGCGGTCGCTGCCGACTATGCCGCACACGGCGTGGCCGACGACATGGCGCTGGAAGACATTCACATGCAAACCGAGGCGCGGCTGGCGGAAAAAATCGGCCCGGTCGCCGGGCGGCTCCACACAGCGCGCTCGCGCAACGATCAGGTCGCGACTGATTTCCGGCTGTGGGTGCGCGGTGCCATCGACGATGTGAACGAGGCGCTCGCAGCGTTTCAGGAGGCGCTGCTCGCCCGCGCAGACGAGCACGCCGCAACCGTAATGCCGGGCTTTACGCATCTGCAAAGCGCGCAGCCCGTAACCCTTGGTCACCATCTGATGGCCTATCACGAAATGATCGCGCGCGACCGCAGCCGCTTTGCCGATGCGCGCGCGCGGCTGAACCAATGCCCGCTCGGCAGCGCGGCCCTTGCCGGGACGGGTTTTCCTATTGACCGCGCGATGACGGCACGCACGCTTGGCTTCGACGCGCCCACCGCCAATTCGCTGGACGGCGTGTCGGACCGCGACTTTGCGCTCGATTATCTGATGGCAGCGACGCAATGCGCGCTCCATTTATCGCGGCTGGCGGAGGAGTTCATCCTCTGGGCATCGCAGCCGTTTGGCTTTGTCGCGTTGTCCGACCAATGGTCAACCGGCTCGTCGATCATGCCGCAAAAGCGCAACCCCGATGCAGCAGAGCTTGTGCGCGGCCATTGCGGTCGGATTGCCGGGTGCATGGTTGCCCTCACCATGACGATGAAGGGGCTGCCGCTCGCCTATTCCAAAGACATGCAAGACGACAAGCCGCCGGTGTTCGAGGCGCATGACCTGCTTGCCCTGTCCATCGCGGCAATGACCGGCATGGTAGCGAGCGCGAGCTTCAAAGTCGACCGGATGCGCGCCGCTGCCGAAGCAGGCTTCGCCACCGCGACCGACCTTGCCGACTGGCTGGTGCGCGAGGGCGGCATACCGTTTCGCGAGGCGCACCACATCACTGGTCGCGCGGTGAAGCGCGCCGAAGAATTGGGCGTCGCGCTCGACCAGGTGCCAATCGCCGATCTGCGCGCAATAGACTCGCGGATCGATGACCGAGTGTATAGCGTGCTTGGCGTCGATGCATCGGTTGCCAGCCGCACCAGCTTTGGCGGCACCGCGCCCGCCAATGTGCGGGCGGCAATTGCAGCAGCACGCAAGGGAGACGGGCGATGAAGCGAGCATTGGTGGTTGCGGCCCTGTTGCTGTCAGCGTGCGGCGCGAACAGGCAATTGACGCCGGCAAAGGGGGCCGCACTGCCCCAAAAACCTTATGGCGCGACCGCAACGCCCACACCGACCGAGCTCGTCACCGCCTCTACCCAGGCCCGGCCGACCCGGTCTGACGAACTGCTCACGAAATCTGAAACGCGCCGCAGCGACGACTTCGACCTGCCACCGCCCAACTGAGCCGATGGACCATTTTGCCTATCGTGACGGCGTGCTCCACGCCGAAGATGTGCCGCTGACGCGGATTGCCGAGGAAGTCGGTTCCCCGGTCTATGTCTATTCAAGCGCAACGCTCACCCGGCACGCCGAGGTATTTCGCGACGGATTGAAAGATGCCGGGCGCGTGCATTTGGCCTATGCCATCAAGGCCAACCCCAATCTTGCGGTGCTGCGCGTGCTGGCCAAGGCGGGCTATGGCGCTGACGTCGTGTCGGGCGGGGAACTTGCGCGCGCGCTGGCGGCAGGCATCCCGGCGGCCGAAATCGTGTTCTCCGGCGTCGGCAAAACGCGCGGCGAGCTCGAACAAGCCCTGGCGGCAGGGCTTGGCCAGTTCAATCTGGAGCTTGAGGAAGAAGGCGAGGTGCTCGCCGCCATCGCCCAGGCGCAAGGGCTGACCGCCAATGCGACGCTGCGCGTCAACCCGGATGTCGATGCGGGCACCCATGCCAAAATCTCGACCGGCAAGGCCGAGAACAAGTTTGGCGTCGCAGTCGACCAGGCGCCGGCGATTTTTGATCGGCTGGCACGCTTGCCGGGGCTGAACCTGCGCGGCATCGCCACCCATATCGGCAGCCAGCTGGGCGACCTGGCCCCACTTGAAGCGGCATACCGGCGGATGGGCGTGCTGCTCGCTGACCTGCGCGCGCGCGGCCACCGCATCGACCGGGTGGACTTGGGCGGCGGGCTTGGTGTGCCTTATCGACCGACTGATGTGATGCCGAGCCCGGCCGAATTCGGCGCGATGGTCGCAGCGGTCACCAGCGGTTGGGACGTTGAGCTGATGTTCGAGCCGGGCCGCGTGATTGCAGGCAATGCAGGCGTATTGCTCACCCGCGTGATCTGGGTGAAGCCGAGCGCCACCCACCCTTATGTCATCGTCGATGCGGCGATGAACGACCTTGCCCGGCCAGCACTGTATGACGCCTATCACGAGTTCGTCGCGGTCAAGCCGACCGGCGACCGCATGGTCGCGAACATCGCTGGCCCGGTCTGCGAAAGCGGCGATACCTTTGCGATGGGCCGCGACATCGACCGGGTGAAATCAGGCGATCTGGCGGTGTTCCGCACGGCGGGCGCATATGGCGCCACGATGGCGAGCACCTATAACAGCCGCGCGCTGGTGCCCGAAGTGCTGGTCGATGGCGACCGGTTCGCCGTCGTCGCCGACCGGATCGACCCCGCCACTATTCTCGCCGCCGAGCGCTTGCCGGCATGGCTGGCCCGGTGACGCTCCACAGCCTGCCGGTGTTTGTCAGGCTGGCCGGGCGCGCGGTCATTCTGCTGGGCGATGGGGAAGCGGCCGAGCCAAAGCAGCGGCTGCTGGAACGCGCTGGGGCGATCATTGTCGGCGAAGCGGGAGACGCCGCACTCGCGATTGTCGCGATCGAGGATGAGGCAGATGCGCTGGCCGCGGTCACGCGGTTGAAGGCGCGCGGCATTCTGGTCAACGCTGTCGACCGGCCCGCGCTGTGCGATTTCACGCTGCCCGCCATTGTCGAACGCGCACCGGTGCTCATCGCCATTGGCACCGGCGGCGCCTCGGCGGGTCTGGCTGCAGCGCTGCGGCAGCGGCTTGAGGCATTGCTGCCAGCCGGGCTTGGGTCGCTGGCAATGGCGCTTGGCGCGGCCCGCGAGGCGCTTCGGCAGCGTTTTCCCGACATGAGCGAGCGGCGCCGGGCGATCAGCGACGCACTTGGCGGTGGGGGCGCGATCGACGTGCTGGGCGAGCATGGCGCTGGCGCGGTCGATTGCTGGCTCAGCACGGCTCAAGCGCGCCCTGACCAGACGGTGACGATCACCCTTGCCTCTGCGGATCCGGACGAGTTGACGCTGCGCCAGGCCAGGCTGCTGGGGGCCGCCGACCGGGTGTATCATCCCACCGAGATGTCAGCCGCGATTCTTGAGCGCGCGCGCGCCGACGCAGCGCGGATCAGCACGCCGCCAGCAGGCGTCTTGCCGGGCTTGACCGTGATACTGGAGATGGCCCGATGACCGGCTTTGCCTATCGTGTGAAGGGCACTGACATTGCGCGCAGTGAGCCAAATGCGCAACTCTGCGGCGACTGCGAGCTGATCTGGGTGCACCTCGCCACCACCGACGATGAGGCGCAGGCCTGGCTTTTGCAGGAGGCCAAGCTGCCCGATTATGTGGTCGAGGCCCTGACGGCCATGGAAACACGCCCGCGTTGCGACCAGATCGGCGATGGCGCCTTTCTCAACTTGCGCGGCCCGTCTGACGAGCCGATGTCAATGTCGGACCCGCTGGCCTCGGTCCGGATTTGGGCGCAAGCGGGCCGTGTCTATTCGGTCACACGGCGCAACATAAGTGCGGTCAAAATGGTAACCGACGCGGTGGATGCAGGCGCAATCCATGACCCCGGCGATCTCATCGCTGAATTTGCAAGCGCGATCACCGCTGAGCTTGACCCCGATGTGGCCGATCTTGGCGACGCGCTTGATGACTGCGAGGAAGGCCTCGATGCCGAGAAAATCTTCGAACTGCGCCGCGCTGTCACCATGGTCCGTGTAAAATCCATCGGGTATCGCCGGTTTCTGGCGCCGCAGCGCACCGCCATCGAAAAACTTGCGGCCCTGCCCGTACCCTGGCTGCAGGCGGACGATCGCGCCCATCTGGTCGCCGCGGCAGACCGCGCCGCGCGCATGGCAGAAGAACTGGAATCAATCCGCGAACGGTCCGCACTGATGCATGAAGCGCTCACCGACCTGCGCGCCGAGCAGATTGACCAGCGCAGCCTCATCATTTCGGTCGTCGCCATGGTGTTCCTGCCGCTCACCTTTTTGACCGGCTTGCTGGGGATGAACGTGAAGGGCATCCCCTATGCCGATGCGCCCTGGGCGTTTGATGGCGTATTATGGGTATGTGTGGCGATTTCGGCGCTGATTTCGTTCTATTTCGTCAGGCGACACTGGTTCCGCTAAGCACGCTCGCGCACCTCGGCCATCTTTTGCAGCGACGCCAACAGCCGCAGCCGTTCGGCGTGCGCTTCGGCCAGTTGCGCGCGCACCTCACCCAGTTCCATGGCCCGTGTCGCAATCCGCGCATCGAGCGACGCGGCCGCCTTTTTGAGCATCGAAACGCGGCGCGCAACGATGATGGCTCGCTCAATGCGGGCTGCAACCATCTCGACGGCAAACGGCTTGGTGACGAAATCATCAGCGCCGCCGCGCAGCGCCTCGACGGCGGCGGCAGCGTCACTGCGCGCGGTCATCACGATTACCGGCAGATCCGCCAAATCGGGCGTGCCGCGCAAATCGGCCAATACTTCCAAACCCGACATGCCCGGCATCACCATGTCGAGCAATATCAGGTCAAACCCGCCACCGGCGATCAGATCAAGCGCTTCAGGGCCATTGTCGCACAACACAGGCAAATAGCCATGATGCGTAAGGCGCCGCGCCATCACAGCAAGCGACGAGCGGCTGTCATCGACCACAAGGATCGTCCGGCTGGGCGCATGGGCTGCCGTCGTGCCGGGCACGCCGTCTATTGGCAACATCTCCATCGCACGCTCCTCCGGCCCTTCAACGCGCATCTTAACGCGGCGCCCCTCAGCAAAGGGTTAATGCGTGCCCAACCACGCCCCTTGCGCCGGCGGTGCCATCCGGGCACGCAACAGATGATGAGCAAGCGCTATGACGTGATCGTGATCGGCGGCGGGCATAACGGCCTGGTGTGCGCCTGGTATCTGGCGCGCAAAGGGCGCCGGGTGCTGGTGCTGGAGCGGCAGCACAGCGTCGGCGGCGCGGCGATAACCGAGGAATTTGCCCCCGGCTTTCGCAATTCGACAGCAAGCTACACGGTCGGGCTGCTCGACCCGGCCATCATCGCGGATATGGGGCTTTGCGCGCATGGCCTGCGGCTCGTCGCGCGGCCATTCAGCAACTTTCTACCGCTGGAGGACGGGCGATCGCTGCTGATGGGCGGCGGCCAGTCGCGCGCGGCGATTGCCGGTTTTTCGCACGCTGATGCCGAGGCATTGCCAGGGTATGAGCAGCGGCTGGGCACGGTGGCGGGCGTGCTGCGCCAACTTGCCGACAAGACACCGCCCGCGCTTGGCCTTGGCCCGGCAGATCTGCTGCGCGCGGCAGAGCAAGCGCTTTCGGTGCTGAAGCTCTCGCCCCAGGCCAAACGCGATACGCTCGACCTGTTCACGCGCTCGGCCCGCGAGGTGCTCGACAGCTTTTTTGAAAGCGACGCGGTGAAAGCCGTGTTCGGCTTCGACTCCATCGTCGGCCATTATGCCAGCCCCGACACACCCGGCAGCGCCTATGTGCTGCTCCACCACGTATTTGGCGAGCTGAACGGACAGGCAGGCGCGTGGGGTCATGCGATTGGCGGCATGGGCGCCGTTACGCAAAGCATGGCGCGGGCGTGCGTGGCCGCGGGCGTCGACATCCGCACCCATGCCGCAGTTGCGCGCGTGCTGGCCGATAATGGCCGGGCCAACGGCGTCGAACTCGCGGATGGCACCCGCATCGCCGCACGCGCGATCGCCGCCAATGTCCACCCCAAGACGCTGCTGCTCGACATGCTCGACCCCGGCCTGCTCGCCCCCGACATACGCCAGCGAATGCAGGGCCATGCCAATGGGTCAGCAACGTTCCGCATGAATGTGGCGCTCCGCACGTTACCGCGATTTGCCGCGCGGCCTGAACCCGGCGATCACCTGAAAAGCGGCATCATCCTTGCGCCGAGCCTCGATTATATGGACCGCGCGCACGCGGACGCTCGCGCGCACGGCTGGTCGCGCCGGCCAATTGTGGAAATGCTGATCCCAAGCCTTGTCGATGATAGCCTGGTGGACCGCAGCCTGACCCCACCGGGCGCCCACGTCGCCAGCTTGTTCGCCCAGCATTTCGATCCGGGCGTGGCTGGCGGCTGGGAAGTGAACCGCGCGGCCGCGGCCGATGCCGTGATCGATGCAGTCGAGCAGTTCGCGCCGGGTTTTCGCGCGAGCATCATTGGGAAAATGGTGCTTTCGCCGGCCGATCTGGAACGCCGCTTCGGGTTGGTTGGCGGTGACATTTTCCACGGGCGCATGTCGCTCGACCAGCTTTGGGCAGCGCGACCGATGCTGGGGCTCGGCGGCTACCGGATGCCCGTGAAGGGGCTGTGGCTGTGCGGTTCGGGCGCGCATCCCGGCGGCGGGGTAAGTGGTCGGCCGGGCCGTAACGCGGCCCGCGAGATGCTGCGGGCGCGGGCTTAGCCCGCAGCAGCGGCGCTTTTCACGGTGCGCCATGCCGCGGCGATTTCACCCAGGCTGCGCGCGACGTCGAGAAACGGCTTGGGGTCACTGCCAAGGCTCGCCTCGACGATCGTCTTGCGCGCACCGCGATAGAGCCTGGCCAGCGTGACCGAAATGTCGCCGCCACGCTCAAAGTCCAGTCCGGCCTCGAGCGCGAACAATATCGCCAGCGCCCGCGTGGTCTTGTCACTCTTGATGGCGTGGTTGCCATTGTCGATGGCAATCGCAACGATGCTAAGCGAGCGCACCAGCTCTTCATAAAGCAATTGCACCAGCTGGTGCGGATCGGCAGCAGAGGTCCGCCCGGCGACATCAATCTGCCGATATGTTGCCTCGGGGTTGCGGCCCAGGCTTGACGCGTATTGCATGGCTTAGTTCGTCGGTCGGGGTGCAAAGAACGAGGTGAGCTGCGATTGCGTGGACTTGTAGGCCGCAAGCTGCGAATCGACGCCGGCGAATTGCTGCGTCAGCCGCGCCCGCACGACGTCCCTGTCAGCGCTGGCTTTGCTCTGCTGCTCCGCAATCAGCCCTTGCGACCTGGTATAGCGCGTGATGCTCCCGCCGAGCCCGGTATCGACATTGACCGCGGTATCGGCAATCGCCTTGAACGCGGCCGCGAGACCACCGCCGGTCGAACCCGCGCCGTCAGCAAACAGCGCCTCGACCTCGTTGGGAAATTGCGACAGCGCGGCGTCCAGCCGATCAGCGCGCACCGACAGCGTTCCATCCCGATTGGTCGCAACGCCGATATCGGCCAGCGTGCGCGGCGCGCCGGCGGTGCCAGGCGTCGCCAGGTTGGTGAGCGTCAGCCGGCCAAGTGCTGTCTGGAAATTGCGCGCCGCAGGGTCGCCGAACAAGTCGCCGCCGGTCGCGCTAGTCAAGTTTTTGGTGCCGTTCTGCAGGTTATTGAACGCCGATACGAAGTCGGTAACCGCCTGACGCAGCGCTGAAGTTGGCGCACTGCTGCCGATCGCGACGGTGGTGCCTGGCGCTTCACTGACAAGCTCGAACCGCACCCCCTCGACCAGATCACTGATAAGGTTGGTGCTACGCGAAACCTGTACCCCGTCCACCGCGACGACCGCATCCTGCGCCGCGCTGCCGACCACGACGTTAGGCGTGCCGACGCCGATATTCAGCGCTGATAGCCCTGGCGCTGCCGGATCTTCGGTTGCGGTCAGCGTAAAGGCCTGGTTCGCACCCGTCTGGCTGCGCAACGTCAGCCGCGCGCCGCTGGCATCGGTCAAGATGCTTGCGGTAACCCCGGCATTGGCGGCGTTGATCGACTTGGCGATGTCGTCAAGACTGGATTTTGCCGGGTCGATGGTGATGTCGACGGGCGTCCCTGTACCGGCGACGAAGCCCGTCAGCGCCCGATTGGTGACGGTCGCGGCGCCAAAAGTAAGGGTCAGCGTGCCCGCACCAACCGGCGAGGTGCGGTTGGTTACCGGGGCCGTCGTCGCCGTCTGCCCGCGCGCGAGCTTTTGCACTTCGATCGACGCGTTGAGGCCCGTTAGGTTGGCGCTGCCGACCCGGGTTGCGGTGACGACGGACGTGTTCGAGCTGGTGGGGCTCGTCGAGGTGCTGCCGCCAGTTGCGAGCGTGCGCAGGCCATCGGCAAAGGACGTGATGTTTGACCGGAGCTGTCCAGCGCCCGAAATCTGCGCCGTAAGCCTCTGATTCTGCCGGCCCAGCTGCTGGTTCTTGCTAGCAAACTGTGCATCGACCAGCTGCGTTACGAGCGAGGTAAGGTCAATGCCCGATCCGGTGCCCAAGGCAGTAAGGATCGAGGATGCAGAAGTTGCCATGAAATATTTCCTTCAGCGCTACCTCAAGAAGCGACCGGAGCGCCGCAAAGTTTAGGGGATGTTACCGATTTTTACCCCGTTTTCGTCAAACCGCGCGGTCGGCGGCACTTCGACTGGCGGCGGGCTGCCACCGGCGGCCTGGTTGAGGCCAAACACGAACGCGAGCACGCTGGCAATCGCCACATACAGGTCGTCGCGCACTTCCTGACCCTCGCGGGTGGTGTAGTACACGGCGCGCGCGAGCATGGGATATTCGAGCGTCGGCACACGTGCTTCGCTCGCCAATTCGCGGATCGCCTGCGCGATGACACCGCGCCCCTTGGCGACCACGACCGGCACCTGATCCTTGCCGCGATCATAGCGCAAGGCCACGGCAAAATGCGTTGGGTTGGTGAGGATGACATGGGCTGTCGCCACGGCCTTGCGCCGATCCCGCTTGGCGATTTCGCGCCCACGATCCCGGATCATCGCCTTGTTCTGCGGGTTGCCATCGGTTTCCTTGTGCTCGTCCTTCACTTCCTGCTTGGTCATGCGCAGTTTCTGGAGGAGCTGGATCAGCTGTACCGGCACGTCGATACCGGCAATCACGACAAGCCCGGCCGCCATTGCAAACAGCACGCCCATCATCATCGAGCCCAGCGAGCCGACAATGCTGCCAAGGTCTGACGTCGACAGCCCAATGGAATGGGCCGCGACATTGCGGAGCATGTAATACGCAATGGTACCGAGCAGGGCGACCTTCAGGATGGACTTCAGCAGCTCCACCCAGCCCTGCGGCCCGAAAATGCGCTTGAGCCCCGAGGCCGGGTTGATGCGCGACGCCTTGGGCGCAAGCAGGCTGCCGTTGAACGTCATCGCGCCCAGCCCGGCCTGGCTGAAAATCGCCGCCAGCACTGAAATGATGAGGAGCGCGCCAATCGCCGGCAGCAGCCGCCACCCGGCAGCGGCAAGCGGGCGCAGCGGGTCGAAATCGTCGACATCGGCGGGGCCGAATTGCAGGCTTGCGACCATAAGATCGCGGCAGGCGCTCATCAAAGACGGGCCGAACAGCGACAGCCAGCCGCACCCGGCAAGCACAACAAGCGCGGTTGCAAATTCGCGGGAGCGCAGCACCTGTCCATCATCATACGCCTTTTGTTTGCGCTTGGCGGATGGGGCTTCGGTCTTTTCGCCATATTGGTCTGCCATCAGCCAAACACCAGCGATTGAGTGGCGGCGAGGCCTTCATTGACGATGACAATCATGTAATCGCCCATTGCCGGAAAGGCGACGGCAAGCGACACGACGCCGACCACCAGGCTAAGCGGCAAACCGACGGCAAACAGGTTGAGCGCAGGCGCCGAGCGTGACAGCATGCCAACGACAAGGTTGAGACAAAGCAGGATGAACCCCACCGGCAACGCGAGCAGAAACCCGGCTGCGAGTGCGTAGCCGCCGAAAAAGGCAATGTCGCGCAACCGCGCCGGCGCCATCCAGCCTGAGCCCGGCGGCATCACCTCATAGCTTTTAACGATCATTTCAACGAGCATCAGATGGCCGTTGAGCGACAGAAACAGCAGCGTCATCAGCGTCAGCATGAACTGGCCAAGCGCCGTGCTCGAGCGGTTGTTCTGCGGGTCAATGGCGGCGGCAAAGCCAATGCCCATCGAGTTGCCAATAATTTCCCCCGCGACCAGGGGCGCCGCGAACGCGATTTGCAGGACAAAACCGATGGCAAGACCGACCAGCGCTTCCGAGGCGACCGCCAGAAATGTCGCGAGTGCAAATAGCTGCGGCGGTGCGGTAATCGGATGCGCGCCCAGCACCAGCACCGCGATGCCGCCCGACAGCGCGATGCGTACCTGCAGCGGCACCGAGACCGCGCCAAACACGGGCGCTGCCACAAACGCCGCGCCGACGCGGACCATCACGAACAGAAGCGCCCAGAGCTGTGGCTCGATCGAGAGGCCAAAGCCAAGCATCGCGCGGCTATTTCACCAGATCGGGAATGCGCTCGAAAATGCTGATCGTGAAGTCGCTCAGCAACCCCAAAATCATGCCGCCAAAGATGACGAGCGACACCGCGACCACCACCAGCTTGGGCACAAAGGTAAGCGTCTGTTCGTTGATTGAGGTCGCTGCCTGCACCATGCCCAGAATAAGCCCGGCGAGGAGCGCGGGGATGAGAATGGGCGCCGCCGCCAGCGCCATAACCCACAGTGCCTGATTAGCGATGGTGAGGAAGTAATCAGTGTCCATGGGCTATCTCACAAAGGAATTGGCAAGCGAACCCATCGTCAGCGCCCAGCCATCGACCAGCACGAACAACAACAGCTTGAACGGCAGCGCGACAATAGTTGGGGACACCAGCGTCATACCCAGCGACATCAGCACCGAGGCGACGATAAGGTCGATTACCAGGAACGGCAGAAACACCAGAAAGCCAATCTGGAACGCGGTTTTCAGCTCACTGGTGACAAAGCTTGGCAAGAGCACCGAATAGGGCACATCGGCGGGCTTGGCATAGGGCCCGGACTTGGCGATTTGCGCAAACAGCGAAATGTCCTTCATCCGCGTCTGTCTCAGCATGAAGGCATGGAGCGGCTTGGCCGCCGTCTCGATCGTCTGCGTCGCGCCGATCTTGCCCGCGGCATAAGGCTGGATCGCGTTGATGTTCATGTCGTTGAGCACTGGCGCCATGACGAAAAAGCTCAGAAACAGCGACAGGCCAATCAGCACCTGGTTGGGCGGCGTTTGTTGCAGGCCAAGCGCCTGACGGAGCAGCGACAGCACGATGAGGATGCGCGTAAAGCTCGTCATCATCAGCACAATGCCGGGCAAAACCGACAACAGCCCCATGATGATGAGCACCTGAAGCGACAGCGCAAGCGGCGCGTTGCCGCCGCCCAGCTCACCAAGCGCGCGGTCGACGGCGTCGCCGGCACCCGGAACTACAGGCGCTGTGGGCGCTGCCTGCGCAAAAGCGGGGGCCGCCATGATTACCGCGAGCACGACGATCAGCAGGCCAATCACGAACCAGCCAAGCCGAAGGGCGCGGACCGGCCTGTCGCCAGTGTGGAACAGGCTGGGGCCAGCGTCTCCCCGGCGCCGGCGAATGCGGACACCGTTCATTGGCCGGCCTTGTCGATAAGGGTAACGCCGCTGCGCGCGACCGACACCAGCAAGCGGCGCCCTTCAAATTCGAGCACGGCAAGTTTCAACCCCGGCGCGATCATCATCGTTTCGCGCACATTCAGCAACCGGTCGCCAGCGTTGCCGGGCAAGCGCTGTTCAAGCCGACGCCACAGATAGAGACAGCCCACCATCAGCCCGCAAACCAGCGGCAGCAGGATGACGAGTTTCAGGATATAGGACCACATCATCTAACGGATCGCCCGCTTGTCGGGTGAGACTAGCTCGGTCATGCGGACACCGAAACGCTCGCCCACCGTCACCACTTCGCCACGCCCAATCAGCGTGCCGTTGACGAACACGTCGAGCAGTTCATTGGCATGCCGGTCGAGCTCGATAACGCTCGATTCGCCAAGCGCCAGCAATTCGCGCAACGTGAGCGACGTGGAGCCGATTTCTACCGTCAGCTTGACGCCAACGTCCTGAAGCAGCCTGAAATTGGCCGCAACAGCGCCGTCAACCGGGAATCCGCCGGTCATATCGTTCATCGGTAATCCTCTTCATCTTTGCGGACGATTGTGGTCAGGCGGATGGCCGCCCGGCCGTTAGATGTGCCGATCGTGCCCGTGCCCAGCCGGTCTGTGCCGACCATCACGGGCACATCGGTGCCAAAACTCACGGGAATGACATCCCCGACCTTCAGCTCCATCAATTGCACAATCGGAATCATCGGTTCGGCAAGCACCGAACGGACCGGGAATGTAACGTTCATCACGGCGCGTGTGAGGCCAGTCGCCCAGACGGAATCGGGCTCGGCAGTCTTGCTGTGCACCTTGCCCATCAGCGAGGGGGCAAACGGCTTCAGCACCAGCACGGGATAGCAGATATCGAGAAAGGCAGGTTTGGCAGTGCCGGCAGCAATGCCCAGCCGTGTTACCACAACCGCGTCCTCGCCGTCGAAATCACCCAGCAACGCGGGGCTGGCTTCTGACCGGCCGGGAATAAACTCGAAACGGGCAAGCGGTTCCCAGGCGCTTTTCAGCGGGCCCGCAAGCATCGCCCCCATTCGTGCAGCCATTGCTTCGGCAGCGGGCGAAAATTCGGTTGGCAGCGGATGCGGCGCATCACCGGTACCGCCAAAAAACTGGTCCAGGAGCTCAAGCAGGAACTTGCCGTCGATTACCAACAGCGCACTGCCGCTGGTCGGCGCCATCGTCATTGGCAACCACGCGGTCAGCGTTTCGGGGCGTTCCGCGCGGTAATCGGCAAACCGCTGTACAACGAGCGGTTCGGCCCATACCCGCACCTCACGGCGCAATAGCGGCTCGAAAACACCCCGCATCGTGCGCGCGAGCAGTGCCGAAAGGTGCTGCACGGTGTGCAAATCGCCAAAGGGATTGAGCTTGGCGGCCCCCAGCACAGCCGCATGCGCCGCCGCACCGCGGGACCTGTCCCGCATGCGCCGGTCGTCTGCGACCGTGTCTGAAGCCTCGTTAACCATCTAGGGTCACTGAACAACAAAATTGGTAAAGTAGACGTTACCAACGCCGCCGAATCCCTCTTTTTGTTTAAGAACATCGTTAATGGCGTGCGCCAGATGGATTTGGAGCTGGCGCTTGCCGTTGACCGCAAACATCTGCTCCTCCGTGGCATCGCCTAGTGCCAGCAGGATCGCGGAACGGACCGCGATTTCGTGGGTACGCAAATTTTCGATGATCCGCTCGTCATAAGGCGTGGAAACCGCAATGCCGACCTGAATGAAGTGAACGCTATCGCGCAGATTGGCGGTGAAGTCCTTTTCCATCGCATAATAGGTCGACGCGTATTTCTCGCCACCCGCGCCCATCGGCGCTGCGTGGCCGCTGCTACTGCCGCCGCCGCCATGCTCATCGCCTGAAGCGCTTGCCCGCTTCTCCTCGCTTTTAGGGACCAGCCGGGCACGCTCATACACCACCTCATGCGCATTTTTCGCGCCGCCGATCAGGCCGGACTGCATGGCGTAGAGACCGCCTGCGACGCCACCACCGACGAGCACGAGCGCGCCGCCGGCCAGCATCAATATCTTCATCATGCCGCCCTTCTTCTTGGGCTGCTTTTCGCCGTCCTTATCTTCAGTCTTTGCCATGGTCTGTCCTCCTGATGGTTACGCAAGTCGTTGATCGGAATGTGATGGGTCGGCGCTTGTTGCAGCGCGCACAGGCTGCAGCGCGACAGGCTGCGGGGTCACGGCCGGGCGCTGCCGGTCGCCATTGTCGCTGCCACCGCCGACCGTCGTCTGGCCAAGCGCCAGCCCGCGCTCGGCAGCGATGGCGGCCAGGCGCGGCTGCGCATCGGCAAGGGCTGTGCGCGTGGCGGCGGCCTCGGCGGCGAAGTG
>JBJXEC010000099.1:0-9070 GCA_046155125.1 Sphingomonas sp.
ATAGTCGTTGAGAGCTAGCAAGCGTCCTGCTAGGCCTGTTGTACTATGGTTGACCCAAACACTGCGGCGCCCGCGCCGAGCCGCCGCAAGCTATCCAATCTGGTGATGATCTGGCGCTTTGCGTCGCGTTATCCGTTGCAATTGGCGATCGCGCTTGCTGCCCTGCTTATCACGTCCGCAACCACGCTCTACATCCCGTGGACGTTCAAGTCGGTTATCGACAAGGGCTTCGGCTCGGCCGGTGACACCGGGCACATCAACCAGACCTTCTACTTCCTCTTCGCGCTGGTGGCGGTCCTTGCCGTCGCAACGGCCATTCGCTTTTATTTCGTGTCGTGGCTTGGCGAGCGGACGGTCGCTGATGTCCGCATGGCGGTGCAGCGCAACTTGTTGCGCCTCGCTCCGCGCTGGTTTGAGGAAAACCGGCCGTCAGAGGTCGCCTCGCGGCTAACATCTGACACAGGGCAGATTGAGCTGGCGGTTGGCTCGACCGTTTCGATTGCGCTGCGCAACCTGCTGACCGGGATTGGCGGCGTCATTTCGCTGTTTGCCCTTGCGCCAAAGCTCGCTGTGTCACTGGTGATTGGTATTCCAATCGTCATGCTGCCCATCATGCTGCTCGGCCGGCGCGTGCGGACCCATTCGCGCTCGAGCCAGGACCGGATTGCCGACATCGGCGCGATGGTTGTCGAAACATTGTCCGCGATGAAGGTGGTGCAGGCCTTCGGGCAGGAAGACCGCGAGGCCGCCCGGTTCGCGGGCGCCGTTGATCGCAGCTTTGCCGCGGCCAAACGCCGTATCCTTATCCGCGCGGTGATGACGGCGCTTGTCATCGGGTTGTTGTTCGGGGCCGTCACGCTGATGCTGTGGGGCACCATCAGCGATGTCGCGGCCGGGCGGCTGTCTGGCGGATCGCTGACCGCGTTCATCTTCACCGCCGGGCTGGTCACGGGCGCGTTCGGCGCGCTGACGGAGGTCTATGGTGACTTGCTGCGGGCGTCAGGCGCCGCTGAACGATTGAACGAGTTGCTCAACGAGGAATCGGAAATCAAGGCCCCAGCCCATCCGGTGCCACTTCCGCAGCCGCCGATTGGTTCGCTGGCGTTCGAGCATGTAACCTTCCGCTACCCGACCCGGCCGGAAGTTGCGGCGCTGCACGATTTTTCGCTTGAGGTGGGGCGGGGCGAGACAGTTGCCGTGGTCGGTCCGTCGGGCGCCGGCAAGACGACGCTGTTCCAGCTCATCCAGCGCTTTTACGACCCCACCGAAGGCACGGTGCGCGTGGATGGCGTAGCGCTCCCGGATGCCGACCCCGCCGATATCCGCGAGCGGATTGCGATGGTGCCGCAGGAAACGGTAATTTTCGGGGCCTCGGCGCGCGACAATCTGCGCTATGGCCGGTGGGACGCGACTGACGACGAGCTGTGGGCGGCGGCCGAAGCCGCCAACGCGGCCGAGTTCTTAACGAAACTCCCCGACAAGCTCGACACCTTTCTGGGCGAAGGCGGTGCGCGGCTTTCGGGCGGGCAGCGGCAACGGGTCGCCATAGCGCGTGCGCTGTTGCGCGATGCCCCCATCCTGCTGCTGGACGAAGCGACCTCCGCACTCGATGCCGAAAGCGAGCGGCTGGTGCAGGAAGCGCTTGAACGGCTGATGGCCACGCGCACCACGCTGGTGATCGCTCACCGGCTCGCAACCGTGCGCGCGGCCAAACGCATCATCGTCATGGACGACGGCCGCATCATCGAAAGCGGCACGCACGCAGCGCTGATCGGACAGAACGGCCTCTATGCTCGACTGGCAAGCCTGCAATTTAGCGAAGCGGCCTAGACGCGAGCTTACAAAACCACGCTAACAAGGACAGGGCAATGCGCGAATTCGACATCATAATCTACGGCGCAACTGGCTATACTGGCCGCCTGGTGGCAGAGTATCTGGCGAGCGCCTATGCTGGAAAGCCCGGCCCAAGCTGGGCGATGGCGGGCCGGTCGCTCGAAAAGCTTGCCGAGGTGCGCGACCTTATCGGCGCGCCCGCCGATACGCCGCTGGTCACCGCCAATGCCGATGATACGGCTAGCCTGACTGCGATGTGCGAACGCGCCAAGGTCATCCTCACGACCGTTGGCCCCTATCAACTTTATGGGTCCGACCTGGTGGCGGCGTGTGCAGCGACCGGTACCGCCTATGTCGATCTGTGCGGAGAGCCAACCTGGATGCGCCAGATGATCGACGCGCACGACGCCAAAGCCAAGGAAACCGGTGCGCGGATCGTGTTTTCCTGCGGGTTCGATTCGATACCGTTCGATCTTGGCGTATTGACGCTGCAAGAGGCGGCAAAGGAAAGATTCGGTCACCCCTGCCCGCGCGTCAAATGCCGCGTGCGCCATATGAAGGGCACCTTTTCGGGGGGCACGGCAGCGAGCCTAAAGGCAACGCTTGCCGCTGCCGCGAAGAATCCCATGCTGCTCGGGCTGCTCACCAACCCATTTGCACTGACGCCGGGATTTTCGGGGCCAAGCCAGCCCAAGGGCATGCTCCCCGAATACGACAAGACCATCGAAGCCTGGGTCGCGCCCTTCATCATGGCGCCGATTAACACCAAGAATGTCCACCGTACCAATTTCCTGCTGGGCGAAACGTTCGGCGCCGATTTCGTCTATGATGAAATGATGGTTGCAGGACTTGGGGACATGGGCAAGGCGGCGGCTGAAATGATTGCCAAGATCAACCCGCTGGCCAGCGACAAGGGGCCAAAGCCTGGCGAGGGCCCGACCAAGGAAGAGCGTGAGACGGGCTCTTATGATATTGTATTCATTGGCGAGATGCCGGATGGCGAACGCATAGAATGCGTGGTGACGGGCGACCGCGACCCAGGCTATGGCTCCACCAGCAAAATGATCGCCGAAGCCGCCATTTGCCTGGTAGACGATGTGCCGGATGCGGCGGGCGGCATATGGACGCCGGGCGCCATCATGGGAGCAGCTTTGCGCCAACGGCTTATCGACCGGGCCGGGCTGACCTTTACGGCCTGACCTTTACGGCCTGAGCATTATGGCCTGAGCATTATGGCCCGAATGCCCTAGTCGACGCGGTATCATCCGATTGTGTGCGCCGCGTCGGTGTAAAAAAACATCAGCACGATGGCGATGCCGACGGAAAGCGCCAGCGCCATGAGCACCGCCTGCCGGCTCATGCGTTCGCGCACGGCATCGTACGTCGCAAGATCGAGATAATAATGGTCGCGGATTGCCTCGCGCACCATGCCCCGGGCGCGCATCGCCGCAAGCTCTTGCGCATCTGCGTCAGACAATGGGCGGAACAACGTGGCGTCAGCGGCTGACAGCGCGTGCTGCGCCATGAAATACTGCGCAATCCGCTGGCGCCGCGCGCCGAGCAGCGCGCTGCCCCGCGACACGCGCACCATGCCGCCGCGCTCGGTCATGCGTGCATCATCATCATCGCGGTGCCCGCAGTAAGCATGCCGACCAGAATGGCGCCAAGGACGGCCAGCAGCGCACCCCAACGTCGCGACCGCTGCACCTTATCATAAGCAGGCATTGCCACATAGAACAGCCCAGGCGACGCCTCCACGATAACGCCTGAAGCCTTCATTCGGTCAAACAGCCGCCGATCGACAAACCGGGGTGATGCCCAACCAACCGCGTTTTCCGGTGTCACGGCGTTTTGCGAAAAAAAATGCGAGAACAAGGTCATCCTGGCTCGCGCCATTACTGCTGCTGCCGCTGTCGCCACGATATTGCCCCCAAAACCACTTGCCAAATGTCGTTAGAATTTGTGCCATCCGCTGCCGGTGCACGCAATGTTTATCGCTTGCGGCCCTGGTGGCGGATGTTCGCTGGGCGCCCGCGATGCTTGATCTGGCGCTTGGGCGCACCTCGGGCGCCGTTGCCGCCGCCCCCGCCACCGTCGGGCAACTCAAAGCGAAGCGCGCCCGACACCGGGTTCGCTTCGGCCAGCCGCAATTGGAGCTTCATGCCAGACGAATACATCTCGCCGGTTTCGTCTCCAACCAGCGCCTTGGTGGTTTCGTCGTAGCGGAAATATTCGCGGCCGAGGTCGCGCGCGGGCACCAACCCGTCGCCGCCAATGCCTTCGACGGTTGCAAAAAAGCCAAACGCCTGCACACCAGTGATCCGCGCATCGACCACCTCACCGACTCTTTCTGACAGATAGGCCGCCACATAGCGGTCAATTGTGTCGCGTTCGGCCTCCATCGCGCGGCGCTCAAGCATCGAGATGCTCTCGCCGATCCGCTCCATGGTGCCAGCTTCGTCCTCGGTAAGGCCGCCGGGGCCAAGACCATAAGACGCCACCAGCGACCGGTGGACGACGAGATCGGCATAGCGCCGGATGGGTGACGTGAAATGCGCGTAACTCCCCAGCGCCAGCCCAAAATGCCCATGATTGCCCGGCGCATAATAAGCCTGGGTTTGCGTCCGGAGCACTTGCTCCATGATCTGCTGGCGAAAATCGCTCTCCCCAACCCGCTCCAGCACATGGTTGAAGGTGCGCGGCGCGATTACTTGCCCCAGCGCAAACTCAACACCAAAGGTCTTCAGATACTCCTTGAGCGCAACCAGCTTTTCGCGCGCGGGCGGCTCATGCACGCGGTACATGACTGGTGCCTTCTTCTTTTCCAGCGCAAGCGCAGCCGCAACATTGGCCGCGATCATAAATTCCTCGATCAGCCGGTGCGCATCCAGCCGCGCGCGCGGGGCGACAGACATGATCCGCCCCTTCTCATCCAGCATTACGCGGCGTTCCGGCAAATCCAGGTCCAGCGGCGCGCGTTTCGCTCGCGCGCCATCCATTGCCCGCCAGCACGCCCAAAGCGGCACGAGTGCCTGCGCGACCAGCTCGGCGGGCACCGGACCCAGCGCGCCTGCCGCATGTGCGTCCATCGCCGCCTGCGCGTTCTCATACGCAATGTTGGCAGCAATCCGCACGACCGCGCGGGCAAACCGGTGCGATTTGAGCGTGCCGTTCTTGCCGATCTGCAAATGGCACACCAGCGCCGCCCGGTCGGCACCCTCCTTCAGCGAGCACACATCGGCAGACAGAATTTCGGGCAGCATCGGCACTACCTGATCCGGGAAATACACGCTATTCCCGCGGCGCCGCGCGTCCTTGTCGATTGCCGAGCCAGGCCGGACATAAAAGCTTACATCGGCAATCGCAACGACTGCGCGCCAGCCACCTTCGTTCTTGGCGTCGTCATCAGGTGCAGCCCAAACGGCATCGTCATGGTCGCGCGCGTCCTCGGGGTCGATGGCAACGATCGGCAAGTCGCGCAAATCCTCACGCCCGTCACCCAGCGGCTGCCGCGCAACGCGCGGCGCCTCCTCCAGCGTTTCGGGCATGAACTCGGTCGGAATGCCAAGCTTGTGGATGGCAATCATCGAAAAGCTGCGCGGCGCGAACGGATCGCCGAGCACGCGCGTGACGCGCGCCGTGATGCGCGGCGGCCGGCCCGTCTTTTCGGCCAGCACCAGATCGCCCGGCGCCGCGCCGCCGGCATCCGACACTGGCAGATCCCGCCGGTCCTTCTTGTCGACGCCAATCAGCCACAGCTTGCCGCCTTCCTCGCGCAGCACGCCAAGCATCAGCTCCGCGCCCTTGGCCAGCGATTTCAGCGGGTGGGCGATCCAGCCCTTGCCCAGCTCCTCTGTGCGCGCGAGAATGCGATCGCCGACCCCGAGCGCGCCTTTACGGCTCCGTTCCTTGATGCGGAGCCTTGGTGGCGGGGTATCGGCATGCCAGCTTTCGGGCACGCCCCAAGGCTGGCCGTCATCGCCCACATCGACCACGCGCAGCACCGTGACCTTGGGCAGCCCGCCCATCTGGTGAAAGGCACGGCCGGGGGCGGAGTCGATCAGCCCCTCATCCGCCATGTCCTTCAGCAGCGCCTTGAGCGCGATCTTTTCGGCACCTTGCAGGCCAAAGGCGCGCGCAATCTCGCGCTTGCCGGCGGGCACTTCTGACGAAGCAATGAAATCGAGCACTTGCTTGTGCGTGGGTAGCCCGCGCGGCAGCTTTTTGGGTGGATTGGCCATTGCTGGTGAGCGATACGGCGTTTCGTGCAATCCACCAACCAAGATCGGCAGTAGCGAGGGCGTGCCCGACAGGCTATCGGGCAATGGTGACCTATGATCTCCTTATCATCGGCGGCGGCATCAACGGCGCAGCGATTGCCCGCGAGGCCACGCTGAACGATCTTTCCGTGCTGCTGGTGGAAAAGGGCGACCTGGCGGGCGCAACCTCGTCCGCCTCGACCAAGCTTATTCACGGCGGGCTGCGCTACCTCGAATATTACGAGTTCAAACTGGTGGCCGAGGCGCTGCGCGAGCGCGAGCGGCTGATCCATGCAGCGCCGCACATCATTTACCCCCTGCAGTTCGTGCTGCCGCATGAAAATGCGGTGCGGCCATGGTGGCTGGTTCGGCTGGGGTTGTTCCTTTACGACAGCCTTGGCGGGCGCATGTCGCTGCCGCGGTCGCGCGGGCTGCGCAAAACGGACGTCGCTTTTACGGCGCCACTGAAGGGCAGCGGCAAGGGGTTCGTTTACTCCGATGCGTGGGTCGATGATTCGCGGCTGACCGTGCTTAACGCCATGGATGCAGCGGCCAACGGCGCCGAAATAGCGGTGCGCACCGCACTGCTCTCTGCCCGGCGCGAGGGGGACGCATGGCGCGCGACCTTGTCGGACGGTCGCGAGGTATCAGCCCGGGCGCTAGTTAATGCGGCAGGGCCATGGGTCTATCAGATGCTCGGCAAGCTCGGCGTCAATGCAGCGTCCGGCGTCAGGCTTATCAAGGGCAGCCACATCGTCGTGCCGCGCCTGTTTGAGGGCGATCAAGCTTATATTCTGCAACAGCCCGACCGGCGGATCGTGTTCGCCATCCCCTATGAAAGCGACTTCACCGAAATCGGCACGACCGATGTGCCCGTCGATGCGCCCGAAGATGCCGTGATCGATGATGCCGAAATCGCCTATTTGTGCGAGGCTGTGAATCGCCATTTCGTGCGCCAGATAACGCCTGCCGATGTGGGCTCGACCTGGTCGGGCGTGCGACCGCTATATGATGACGGCGCCAGCGAGGCCAAGGCGGTCACGCGCGATTATGTGCTGGAACTGGATACGCACGGGGCACCGCTGCTGAGTGTCTTCGGCGGCAAGATAACCACCGCGCGGCATCTGGCGGAAGAAGCAGTTGGCAAGCTCGCCCGGCCCATGGGTGTCGCTGCCCGCCGGGTGACTCGCACGCGCCCTTTCCCCGGCGGCGACATCGTTGATTTTACGTCGTTCCTCGCTGATGTGCGGGCGCGGTGGCCGTTCCTGGGCGAGGCGCGTTCCTATCGGATGGCACGCGCTTATGGCACGATGCTGGCCGACATGCTGGCCGACATTGCCGACGCCGCCGCACTGGGCCACGATTTCGGCGGCGGGTTCACCGAGGTCGAAGCCCGGTGGATGCACGACCGCGAATGGGCGCGCCTGCCCGACGACGCGCTGCATCGGCGCTCCAAGGTCGGGCTGCATCTGTCGGCTGGCGAACGGGCAGCGTTTGACGCATGGTGGACGAGCACATTTCCCTCATAATGGCCGCCTGCATGTTCACCGTTGCCGCGCTGTACCGCTTTGCCCGCTTTGGCGACCCGGCCGCGATCCGCCCATCATTGCTCGCGCTGTGCACCGCGCACGGGGTAAAGGGCACGCTGTTGCTCGCGCCCGAAGGAATAAATGGCACGATTGCCGGGTCACAGGCAGCGATTGACGCCGTGCTCGCCCATCTGCGTACCCTACCGGATTGCGCCGCGCTGGAGGCCAAGTTCTCAAGCGCCGTGGCGATGCCGTTCCACCGCATGAAAGTGCGGCTGAAGCGCGAAATCGTGACGATGGGCGTGGCCGATATCAACCCGCTGGCAAGCGTTGGCACCTATGTCGCACCCGCTGACTGGAACGCGCTGATCGCCGACCCGAATACGGTGCTGATCGACACGCGCAATGATTATGAAGTGCGCATCGGCAGCTTTGAAGGCGCCATTGACCCCAAAACACGGGCATTTAGCGACTTTCCCGCCTGGTTCGACGCGCACCGGGAGGACATGCACGGCAAGAAGATTGCGATGTTCTGCACCGGCGGCATCCGCTGTGAAAAGGCCACTGCCTATGTGAAGGCGCAAGGGCTGGACGATGTGTATCACTTGCAGGGTGGCATCCTGAAATATATCGAAGAAGTGCCGGCTGACGACAGCCGCTGGCAGGGTGAATGCTTCGTGTTTGATGAACGCGTGGCCGTGGGCCACGGTCTTGCGCCCGGCACCCACACGCTGTGCCGCGCGTGTCGCTTGCCGCTCACCCCGGCAGATCAGGCATCGCCGCTGTTCGAGGAAGGCATCAGCTGCCCTGCCTGCCACGGCGCCCGCACCGCTGAACAACGCGCGAGCTATGCCGAGCGCCACCGGCAAGTGTTGCTCGCGCAAGACCGGGGTGAAGCGCATATTGGGGCCGCACCCCAAAATGGCCCGCAACATGAAAAAGGATAATTTTGTCATCATCTCGGGCTGTTCGGGTGGCGGCAAATCCAGCCTTGTCGAAGCGCTTGGCGCACGCGGCCACGCCATCGTACCGGAGCCCGGCCGACGCATCGTCCGCGATGAACTGGCAACTGGCGGCACCGCGCTACCATGGGTCGATATGGCTGGCTTTGCTGCGCGCGCCGTCGAAATGGCGCTCACTGACCGTGCGGGCGCTAGGCGGCTGCCCGGCTGGGTGTTTTTCGACCGGGGGCTGATCGACGCAGCCATCGCGCTGGAACATGCGACGGGTGAGGCGGTTGCCGCCAGAATTTCCCGCAAACATCGCTATTTGGACACAGTGTTCCTGGCGCCACCATGGCCCGAACTTTATGAAACCGATGACGAACGCCGTGCCCCGCTGGCCGAAGCGATTGCAGAATATGACCGGCTGGCAGCAACATATCCGAGCCTTGGCTACGCCGTAATCGAGCTGCCCCGGGTGAGCATCTCCGAGCGCGCGGACTTTGTT
>JBJXEC010000100.1:0-3120 GCA_046155125.1 Sphingomonas sp.
AAGCACAACGGCGAGTGCCGATGCGGCGGTGAAATGGCGGATCATGGCTATCCCCTTGATGGTCTGTTGGCGCGACAGTGAGCAGCCCGCGCCGTCAGGGTCAAGCGGCGAGATAATCCGCAATCGCAGCGCCAAGGTCGGCCTTCGCAACCGCGCTCATGTGATTGCCGGGTACCGCCTGATAGCGCGCTTGGGGCAAGGCTTGGGCGAGCTCCTGCGCCGAGCCATTGTCCTGATCGTCCTCACCGCACAGAATGAGGATCGGGCAGTCGAGCGCGGCCAACTCCGCATCGGTGCTCGACACGAAGGTATTGAGGAGGTGGACGAGCGCCTTGGGATCCCCGCCGCTGGTCTTCAGAAACGCCTCGGCCAGCCATTCGGGGGTGCCGCGCTCAAAACTGCCGATTTCGGTCAGGACGCGGCGGAAGAAGTCGCCGCGGCGCCGGGCGTCGATCGTGCCCTGGTAGCCCATGCCGGAGATGACCGTGCGGCGCGGTGTCGCGCCCATGATCAGCATCCGCAAGCTCGTGCGCGCGCCGAGTGAATAGCCGACCAAGTCATAGTCGGTGAGCCCCAGATGCGCGACCAGCGCGAGGTTATCGGTCGCGAGCACATCGGGGGGATAAGCAGCGGCGTCATGCGGCTTGGCGCTGTCGCCGTGCGCGCGCAGGTCAGGCATGATCACCCGAAAGCCGCGTGCTGCGATGGCGGCAGCATGGCCATATTTGATCCAGTTGGTCTGCGCGTCGGAAAAGAAGCCGTGGAGCATCACCACCGGGCGCCCCTCCCCGGTCTCGCGCCAGACGATCTCGGCGCCATCGGGGGCGGTGAAACGATGCAATGGCAAGTCGGTCATTACGTCTTCCCCATCATCAGCGCGGCGAAGCTCGCATCCGGAACATCGTGCCAGCTCGGCACGTCAGCGGGAATGGCGAACCATGCCTGCTTGGTCGCGGTGTAGATATGCGCGCGGCATTCGAGTTCTTCGGACCGATCAAGCGTCCCGGCGCGCACCACCGCAAGGCCGGGGCGGCGGGTGTTGGTGTTGTAGATGCGCGAATGGCAGGTGCCGCACACGCGCTGGGTCGAGGTGCGATCCTCGGTGGTGCGCTCATACACCACGACCGGACCAGTGACCGTCAGCGCTGCCTCAGGCACGAGCGCCTGCAAGCTGAACGCGCTCCCGCTCCAGCGCTGGCAGATGTGGCAGTGGCAAGCATAAGCCGGCGGCAATGTGTCGAGCGCGAGCGTGTAACGCACCGCGCCACAGCGGCAGCCGCCAGTGACGGTCCCGGTCATGACGCCTCTCCTAGATGCTCCACATAGTCGCCTAGGCCCCCCGCCCGCGCGACGCGCGCAAATTTGACGTCGGCGGTCAGAACCCGAACATCCTCGGCCTGTGCCAGCACGAGATACAGGCAATCATAAAGCGGATGGGGCAAATCATAGGAAAGCCGCACTGCGGCCGATATCAACTGCTGTGCGGGCACCATCCGGTCGATGATCTGGCCGAGCGCCGCCGTGCCCGCCTCCGCCGCTGCTGCGTCGAGTTGTGCGGCTTGCACCTTTTTCCACAAGGCGTGCGCCACTTCGAGCGTGATCCAGTCGGGCGCGATAACGGCGCTCGCTTCCCCCACTCGAACCAAAGCAAGCGCGCTATCGGGTTCGCGGGCGACGAGCTTCACCGCAACGCTTGCGTCGAGGACGATGGCGGTCAACGGGAAGATCCATAGCCCTCGTCGCGCATTTCTCGAATTAGCGGCGTGCTGTCGACCATTGCAGCAGTGTCGGGAGTCATGGCCCAGAGTCGTTGCGAGAGCGCAGTCAATTCGGTCGCCGACAATCGGGGCTTTAGAGGTCTGCCGCGCGCCAGTGCTTCGCGCAGTTCAGCCTCGAGCGATCGCGCATTCGCCTTGGCCGCTTGCCGATAATCGGCCAGCAGCGCGTCATCGAGATTGCGGATCAGCACCTGTCCCATCGGTGTAGTGATAGCAAAATGCTATCAGATCCTCAAGCCGCCTTCCTCAAATGCCGCCGCCCGAGCAATTCGGCGATCTGCACTGCGTTGAGCGCGGCTCCCTTGCGCAGATTGTCGCTGACGCACCACAGCACCAGCCCATTATCGACGGTCGGGTCTTCGCGCACCCGGCTGATGAAGGTCGCATATTCGCCGACACATTCGACGGGCGTCACATAGCCGCCGTCCTCGCGCTTATCGACCAGCATCACGCCCGGCGCCTCGCGCAGGATGCTCTGCGCCTTCTTGGCCGAAATCTCATTCTCGAATTCGATCGTGATCGCTTCGCTATGGCCGACGAACACCGGCACGCGCACGCACGTCGCGACGACCTTGATCTTGGGATCAAGGATCTTCTTGGTCTCGACCACCATCTTCCACTCTTCCTTGGTGAAGCCATCATCCAGGAAGCTGTCGATATGCGGGATCACATTGAACGCGATCTGCTTGGTGAACTTGTGCGCCTCTGCGCTGTCGCCGACAAAGATGTTGCGGCTTTGCTCAAATAGCTCGTCCATCCCCGCCTTGCCCGCGCCGGACACCGATTGATAGGTGGACACGACGACGCGCTTGATCGTGGCGTAATCATGCAGCGGCTTCAGCGCGACGACCATCTGCGCGGTTGAGCAATTGGGGTTGGCAATGATGTTCTTTCGGCGATACCCATCGATATCCTGCGGGTTCACCTCTGGCACGATCAGCGGCACATCGGGGTCCATCCGGTATTCAGATGCGTTGTCGATAACGGTGCAGCCGGCGGCGGCAAAGCGTGGCGCGTGCAGGCGTGATCCTGCCGAGCCAATGGCGAACAGCGCCATGTCCCAGCCGGTTGGGTCGAAATGCTCCAGGCTCTGCACCTTCAGCGTGCGGCCGCTATCGCCGAAATCAATCTCAAGCCCCTGACTGCGCGATGATGCGACCGCGGCGACATCTGCCAGCGGAAATTCACGTTCGGCCAGAATATTGAGCATTTCGCGCCCGACATTGCCTGTCGCACCGACAACGACGATCCGGTAACCCATTGTTCGCTCCACCAATCAATCAAGCCGGTCGCATACGCCTAACGCCGCAATTGTCCAGCCTGTCAGGCGATTGCAGCACCG
>JBJXEC010000101.1:0-11737 GCA_046155125.1 Sphingomonas sp.
TGCCAATCCCGGTCGCGCCCGTGAACAGCAAATGGTCGAACGGGAGTTCGGCAAAGGCTTTGCCCGCCTCTGGCCCGCCCGAGAAGAACGCGAGTTCGTCCGCGGCGAAATAGCTAGGGCAAAGCTCGTCAAAAAGCGCGCCGGTGAGCGGCGTGAATTCAGACGTCTTCACCATGGCCCGGTTGCCTGCCGCCAAAATCCCCGCGAGCGGCCCCATCACCAGCTGCACTGGAAAATTCCACGGCGCGATTACGCCAATCACGCCCTTGGGCTGATACTCAACGCTGGCTCGTGCGCCCAGCAGCCCAAGCGGAAATTGGACGCCGCGCGATTCAGGTCGCGCCCATTTCTCGACCTTGGCGATGGCGTGCTTGATCGGCGCCACCGAAGCGCCAATATCGGTCGCAAGCGATTGTTCGCGGCTGCGATGACCGAAATCCTCCGACAGTGCCTCACAGAACCGGTCGGCATTGTCGATGATCATGGCCGCGGCTCGGCGCAATCGATCCTTGCGGATCGCGATCGGCACCGGCAGTTCGGCCATGAAAGCCGCGCGCTGCACCGCCAGCGTTTCGTGCATTGTCGCCATCATCTGACCCTCTCGAAAAATCTTGTATCAGCCGCAACCGACAAGGCCAGCAACCGGCACGATGACCGCGTCCTGGCCGTCGCGCTCAAATCGCAGCGTCCCTTGCTGCACGACCGCGCCGTCCTTCAAATCGTCGCGCAGCGCCACGTCCATGTCGATGGTTACGCGCAAATCGCCGCCAGCGTAGCTGCTCGTTGCTGCGAATCCCAAAAGGCCGCCGCCCGATTGGCTGGTGCGCACGAGATCAGTCAGCGTGCCATAAGGCGCAAAGCGCAGCTGGCCGGGACTGGCCGTGACCATCGCGACCAACGCGCCTGATGGCGTCTTGGCCCATAAAAACGCCGCACAACCACCAGGGGGCAATTGTTGCCGCGGGATCGCCCCGATCGGCAGACCATCGACCGAAACCGGCAGCGGCACCGGAGTCACTGGCTTTTGTGCCGCGATTGCAGGCGCGCACAAGCTGACAAGAATAAGCGCGACGCGGTACTTCATGTCCATGTCCCTAGCATGGCCAGCGCGCTTGCGTAAGCCGCTGCCGCGAGCAGCGCGCCGAACGGCAACCGGTCATCCATCTTTGCCCCGCGCCCGGTCAGCATCCAGAACAGCACGACGCCAAAGCCGATAAGGCACGCCAGCAGCAGCGTAACGGGCAGCGCCTGCCACCCCAGCCATAGCCCAATGGCGCCGAGCAATTTTGGGTCGCCGCCGCCAAGCCCGTCCCGCCCGCGCACGCGCTTATATGTCGCCCCCACCAGCCATAATGCCACAAAACCGCCCGCCCCGCCGATTAGCCGATCGACGAGAGGCGGCGCCAACCCCAACGCTCCCGTCGCCAGCCCGGCGAGCGCCAGGGTGGCGGTCAATTCGTCCGGCAGCCAGAATTCGGCGATGTCCAGCGCGGCCAGGGCGAGCAGCAGCCAGCCGAACACGGCGATGGCAGCCGCGGCAGGAAGCGGCGCCAGCGCCCCGGCGCTCACCCCCATTACCACGCCCAGTGCCTCAATGCGCCAATGCAGCGGGTCGATTGGCGCGCCGCAATAGCGACACTTACCCCGCGCCACGGCAGCGCTCACCAACGGCACCAAATCGCGCGCAACGAGCACGCGGCCGCACGCGTCGCACGCTGAGCGCCCCGACATCACCGATCGATCTTGCGGCCAGCGAATGACGAGGGCGGCGATGAAACTGCCGAACACCGCGCCAAATGTGCCCAGCAGCACCGCCGCCAGCGCCGCAGAAGGGGCGAGATCGAAGGTAGCGGGTAGCGAAGCCATGTCGGCGGCGATAGGCGATTAGTCGCCGCCCGTCACGCCCTGCGCCCGCGACACCCCCCAAGGTTGATTTGTGTTGCGGCACACAGCGGCTTAAAGCGCAGCGGCAGTCACCGCCCCCATCCAATTTGCGGAGCACATTATGGCCACCGATCCTGTCGTCATCATTTCCTATGCCCGCACGCCGATGGGCAGCTTTCAGGGCGCGCTGTCAGGCGCTTCCGCAACTGAGCTAGGCGCCGCCGCCGTCGGCAGCGCCGTCGAACGCGCCGGGCTGTCCGGCGACGCCATCGAGCGCATTTACATGGGCTGCGTGCTGCCCGCAGGTCTCGGCCAAGCACCCGCGCGACAGGCAGCGCTAAAGGCCGGGCTGCCAGACCATATCGAGGCAACGACCGTCAACAAGATGTGCGGCAGCGGCATGCAGGCAGCGATCATGGGAGCGGATGCGCTGGCGGCAGGATCGGTCGATCTGCTGATCGCGGGCGGCATGGAGAGCATGACCAACGCGCCGTATCTGTCGCTCAGGCACCGCGCCGGCGCGCGGATCGGGCATGACGTGCTGAAGGACCATATGTATCTCGACGGGCTGGAGGATGCCTATGAACCCGGCAAGCTGATGGGCAATTTCGCCGAGGACACCGCCGCTGCCTATCAGTTCACGCGCGAGCAGCAGGATGAATACGCCATCGCCTCGCTCACCCGGGCAAAGCATGCACAGGATTCCGGCGCGTTCGACCGCGAGATTACCCCGGTGGAAATCGCCGGGCGTAAAGGCCCCGTCACCGTCGACCGCGACGAGCAGCCGCAAAAAGGCGACCCAGCGAAAATCCCGACGCTCAAGCCCGCCTTTTCGAAGGACGGTACCGTGACGGCCGCCAACGCCTCGTCGATTTCGGATGGTGCAGCAGCGCTCGTGATGACGCGCGCATCGGTGGCCGAACGGCTTGGCCTGACGCCCATCGCCCGGGTGGTGGCGCATGCAGCGCATGCCCATGCGCCCGCGCTGTTCACCACGGCGCCGGTATTCGCAATACGCAAGGCGCTGGATCGGGCCGGCTGGTCAACCGGCGATGTCGATCTGTACGAGGTGAACGAGGCTTTTGCCGTCGTCGCGATGATTGCGATGCGGGACCTCGGGCTTTCGCATGCTGCGCTCAACATTCACGGCGGCGCCTGCGCGCTCGGCCACCCGATTGGCGCAAGCGGCGCGCGGATCATGGCGACGCTGATTTCGGCGCTCCAAACAACGGGCGGCAAGCGCGGCATGGCGAGCCTGTGCATCGGCGGCGGCGAAGCCACGGCAGTGGCGGTGGAGATGATGGCCTAGCGGCGGCGGTACCGGCGATGGCCGCCGGGGGTTCCGCAACCTGAGACCGCGTGGACCCTGCGGCGAGGTCGGAGCGAACGTTACGAAAGTTACGGGGTTCTTATAAGGCGTAGCGCGCGGCTATCCCGAAAGGGCGCGGCGCGCAACCGCCCCGACCGGGCGCGGCGCGTGATCGACGGTTTGAAAGAGCAGCGGGGACTTTAGAGCGCGCAGGGCGTGTAGGAGAGTTTTGGTCCGAAGGCACCGGGTTTTGGGCCGCAGCCCAGATCGCAAGCGAGGTTGTCAACCCCTCGGGCGCGCTGCTCAGGCGCTATGTCTATGGCCTAGGTGACGATGAACCGGTGGCCCTTCGCTTGGCGCTTGGGGGCTGCGCGTGACTTGCCATGCTCGCGGTATGAAGCATCCGGGGCTTTTGGGATGATGCCCCAGATGCCCTAGCTGCGAAAGCACAGCTCATAGCCGTCCGGGTCGCGCAAGCTCAGCTCGCGCGGACCATGTGGTGACGTCCGCGGCGGGGCAGGCGCCAGCCCCTTGGCGAGCAGCTCGGCATAAACCGCATCGACATCGGCACAGCCAAGCGACAGGCTCACATCGCCATGGCCTGCCCAGCGGGCAGCATCGGCCACCGGCGGCCGCTCGTTGGCATCATAAGCGGTGTTGAGCATTAGCTCGACCGGCCCGTTGCGCAGCCATGCCCAATGGAAAAATCGCCCTTCCGCCGTTTCCACAAAGGGGGAATGATGATAAATTTCAAAGTCCAGCATGTCGCAGTAGAAGGTGATCGCTCTCGGCATATCAAACACCTGCAACAGCACGATCGCACCAGTCATTGCGGGCATGGTCACCTCCTTCAATCGGGCGGGCGCCGCCCGATACGCGTTATCTGAGCGCCCCGGCCACCAGCTTGTGCAACTTGTTGTGCAGCGCGTCGTTGCCGGCGAGAAATTCGTTGCGTTCATGCATCTTGTCGCCGCCGCGAAAATCAGTGACGTAGCCGCCTGCTTCCTTAACCAGCAAGATGCCGGCGGCAACATCCCAGCGGCTGAGCGCGGATTCCCAGTAGCCGTCGTACCGCCCGGCCGCGACCCAGGCGAGATCCAGCGCGGCGGAACCGAACCGGCGGATGCCTGCAACGCTTGGCGCAACCGCGCCGAAAATGCGGCTCCACTGCGCGAAATCGCCATGGCCCAGAAACGGAATACCCGTCGCGATCAGCGCTTCCGACAAATCACCTCGAGCCGAAACGCGCAGCCGCTGGTCCTGAAGCCACGCGCCCCTGCCCCGCTCTGCCCAAAAGCTCTCGTCCGTCAGCGGCTGATAGACGATGGCGGAAACGGTCTCCCACCGGCCATCGGGGCGCGGCTCTTCGACCGCAATGGAAATCGCGAAATGCGGAATGCCGTGAAGGAAATTTGAGGTACCATCGAGCGGATCGACCACCCAGCGCGGCTTCGTCGGGTCCCCTGCAATGTCGCCGCGCTCTTCCATGACAAAAGCCCAGTCCGGCCGGGCATGGTGGAGTTCCTCGTACAGCGTCTGCTCGGCGCGCTGGTCTGCCATCGACACGAAGTCGGCGGGCCCCTTGCGGCTCACCTGCAAGTGCTGCACCTCGTTAAAGTCCCGCCGCAGCCGGGGCGCTGCCTTGCGCGCAGCGCGTTCCATGACGGTCAAAAGGCCGGAGTGGGAAACCATTTTCTATCCTTTCAGCCTCCTCCCGTCCGGAAGTAAGGTGGTGCCTGAGGCAACAGGCGCAGCGCCCGAATCATCAGCAGCGCCAGCGGACCCTGGCAAATAGCGGCGCTATTCGTGCCGCCAGCCCTCAATCCGCTCGCTTCACATAGGTCTGCTCATACACGTCAACCACGATCCGCGTGCCCGCGCCAATGTGCGGCGGCACCATGACGCGCACGCCGTTTTCCAGCACGGCCGGCTTGTACGACGAGGATGCCGTCTGCCCCTTCACCACAGCGTCCGCCTCGACGATCAGCGCTTCGATCGTGTCGGGAAGCTGCACCGAAATCGGGCGCTCGTCATAAAGCTCCATCACCACATCCATCCCGTCCTGCAGAAAGGCCGCGGCATCGCCGAGAATGCCCGCATCGAGCGTGATCTGGTCATAGGTCTGCTTATCCATAAAGGTCAGCATGTCACCATCGCGGAACAGAAACTGGAAGTCAGTGGTGTCGAGCCGCACCCGCTCGACCGTCTCCGCCGAGCGGAAGCGCACATTGTTCTTGCGCCCGTCAATCAGGTTCTTCATCTCGACCTGCATGTACGCGCCGCCCTTGCCGGGTTGCGTGTGCTGGATTTTCACCGCGCGCCAGATGCCGCCTTCATACTCGATGATGTTGCCGGGACGAATGTCGACGCCGCTGATCTTCATTAAAGTGCCTTGCGCAAGGATACTGGGAAGCCGCGGGCTTTAGCCGCCCTGGCACGATCCGGCAAGCAGCGTGCGTGTCAGAAGCGTTTGCGCAGGCGCGCAATGTTGGCGATGACAGGGTTACCCATATCGTCGACGGCACATTCGGCTTCCAGATCCGCCCTGATCTGCTCGATCTCGCGATCGGTCTTGTGCTCGATGCCAATGAACTGCTCGCGCGCCTGCTCAACCGCGCGGATAAGTTCATCAAGCTTGGCCTGCATCGCCGCTGCGTCGCGGTTCTGCGAATTCTGGATCAGGAACACCATCAGGAACGTGATAATCGTGGTCGAGGTGTTGACCACGAGCTGCCAGGTGTCCGAAAAATGGAACAGCGGCCCCGTGGCTGCCCATAAGAGAATGACGGTCACGGCCAGCACGAAGGACAGCGGCTGGCCCGCAAAGGCCGCAATGCGACCAGCGATGAGGGTGAAGATGCGGTCGAACATGCGCGGCTTCCTTGTTGGCGGGGCGTCTGCCGGGTCGGTCAATCGCTCAGCCGGATAACAGTTCCTGAAAGGCGCGCACAGCTGCCGCCTCGTCGCCGGCCCAAACCGCGCTGGAGACCGCAAGAAAATCTGCGCCTGCCGCCACCAGCGGCGCGGCATTTGCCGGTGTGATGCCGCCAATCGCCACGCTGGGCAGCTCGAACATCGTCGCCCACCAGCTCAACAGCGCTGGCTCGGCATAATGCTCGACCGGCTTGGTGGTCGTCGGGTAAAAGGCGCCAAAGGCGACATAGTCGGCGCCGGCCTCACCGGCCTCCATCGCGAGGTGTCGGCTCGCATGGCACGTCGCGCCGATTTGCGCCGATGGCCCAAGCGCCGCCCGCGCCTCGCGAATGTCGCCGTCCGATTGGCCAAGGTGCACCCCGTCCGCGCCCAGCCGCTTGGCGAGCGCAACACTGTCGTTGACGATAAACGCTACATCGGCATCGGCACAAATTTGCTGGAGCGGCTCGGCAAGGCGCGCGGCCTCGTGCTGGTCAAGCCCCTTCACGCGCAACTGAAACGCAGCGACTGGCCCCACCCCAAGCGCGCGCTTCAATCGCTCCGGAAAGGCACCGCCCACCTCAAGCGGGGAGACCAGATACAGCTGGCACGCGGGCCGCCGGTCATCGCGGGCGAATTGCGCGGCGAAATCGGGATCGAGCGGGCCAAGCGGGTCGTCATCGTCCATCATCGCTCAGTCAACCACGGCCAGCATGAACCCATCCCATTTCTTTGCACCGACCGTCTGCACGACGGTCGCGGACAAGCGCGGCTCGGCTGCTACTGCCTCATACAGCGCCCGCGTTCCCTGAACCCGGGGGTCTGGGTGGCTCGCGTCAAGAATCTCCCCCTCGCGCACGACATTGTCGACGACGATCGTGGTGCCCGGCCGCGCAAGGGCCATGGCCGCGCGCAAATAAGCGGTGTTCGACGGTTTGTCGGCATCGATGAATACCAGATCGAACGGCGCCTCCTTGGCCGCGATCATGCCTTCCAGTAACTCGATCGCCGGTCCAACGCGCAGGTCGACCTTGTCGGCCAGACCCGCCCGCGCGATGTTGGTCCGCGCGACGTCGGCATGGTGCGGCTCAAGCTCCAGCGTTACCAGCCGCCCGCCAGCTGGCAGCGCGCTCGCGAGGCAAATCGTCGAATAGCCGCCAAGCGTACCGACCTCCAAAATTCGTGCCGCGCCGACCATCCGGGCAAACAGATGCAACATCTTGCCTTGCGCCGCGGACACATCGATTTCGGGCAAGCCAGCGGCGGCGTTGGCGGCAAGCGTTGCCGAAAGCGCGGGATCATCACCAAGCAAATACCCAGCGATATAGCTATCGACTGCGGTCCATTCTGTTTGTCCGGTCAACAGCTTACTCCTCGTTCTTGTAGATCCGCATGAGCTTGTCGAGCATGGCCAACGCCTCCTCACGCGGACGCTGAAAGGTGTTACGGCCGATAATCGAGCCGTTGCCACCCCCATCGCGAATATCGCGCGCGTCCTGATAGACCGCATCGGCGCCTTTCGCCGCGCCGCCCGAGAACACCACGATCCGGCGCCCGTTGAAGCACGCCTTTACCACATGTGCCACGCGCTTGGCCTGCGTCGATCCGTCAACGCCTTCATACGCCTTTTTCGCGTCGTCCTGCTCGATATGGTCGCTTGGCAGCTTCACCTTGATGATATGCGCGCCGAGCAACGCCGCCATATGCGCGGCATAAGCGCCAACATCGAGCGCGAGTTCGCCCTTTTTGGAGAGGCTGCCGCCACGCGGGTACGACCAGATGACAGTCGCGATACCAACAGACTTGGCTTCCGCTGCAAGGTCGCGAATTTCCTCCATCATGTCGAACACATCGTCGGCGCCGGGATAAATGGTAAAGCCAATCGCGGCACAACCCAGCCGCAGCGCGTCATCCACCCCGCCCGTCACTGCCTGATTGATGCCGGTTGCCCAGCTGTTCGACGAATTGACCTTCAGGATGGTCGGGATCTGGCCCGCAAAGGTGGCAGCGCCGGCCTCCAGCATGCCAAGCGGCGCTGCATAGGCCGAGAGCCCCGCATCAATTGCCAGCTGAAAGTGGTAGTGCGGATCATAGGCCGGCTCGTTGATCGAAAAACTGCGCGCCGGGCCATGCTCAAAGCCTTGATCGACCGGCAGGATGATGAGCTTGCCGGTGCCGCCAAGGCGACCCTGCATCAGAATGCGTGCCAGGTTGCCCTTGACGCCAGGATTGTCGGATTCATACCGGTCGAGAATGGATTTTACGGTTGGCGTCATGGTGTCCCTCGCGCGCTGTGCATGGCATCATGCATACGAATGCTTGGGCGCGCTGTTAGCCGGGCCAGCGCAGACGGGCAACGGGGTTTCGGTGGTGCACAGCCGGTCAGGCCAGTTGCGGGCGACGCTAGTCGACGGACAATTCCACCTTGGCATGGTCGTTTACGGCACGGCGTTCAGCCGTTTTCTCGGCACGCGTTGCCATTTCGTCCCAGGCGATGGCGGCGCGCAGATAGCGGTCGCGAACATTGTCGAGTTGGGCGGATGCCGCGTCGCGCGCGGACTGTTCGGCCCGTTCGCGACAGAAAATTGCCGTCGTCGTCATCGCGGTCCTTGCCTGGTTGTGGCCCGGTGTGCCGGGTCAGACAGAATTTGGCGGGAAAGGATAATCGGGGGTGGCCCGCCGTTCAGCGCACCACCCCCGGAAAATCGCGATCAGGCCGCGGAGAGGTTAACCGCGGACATTTTGCCGCGGCGGTCCTGCTCCAGCTCATAAGACACGCGCTGCTCCTTATCGAGCGTGCGCATGCCAGCAGCTTCAACCGCACTGATGTGAACGAAGGCATCGTTGCCGCCGTCTTCCGGTGCAATGAAGCCATAGCCCTTGTCGGCGTTGAAGAATTTTACGGTGCCGATCGGCATAGTCATGTTTCCTTGGTAGCAATGCCGACTGACGTGCCACGCAGGCAGCGCCACCGGTGAGGCCGAGATAGATGAGAGCGGCGAATCGTCCGGCCCCGGCCGATTCGCCGAAGCTTTAGCCGCGTCGCAGGGCGACCGGATACCGGATCACGGCAATCGCTGACCGCGGGCATTGTGCCGCGGTCGCACCGGTCACCAGCGAATATTTTACAAAAACCGTCAAGCAAACCGCTCCACTTACAATCCAAGGGAGCGCGCGAGGTCTCTCAGTCTTCCGACGCTAAGGCAAAGAAACCAGAACACCAGCAGATAAAAGCGCCTTAGCACACCATTCCATGCTTGTCGCGTGAATTGACTCGACCCTTGCAGGCGAGCGCCATCCCGAGGAGATCAGGGGGTTGCTGCGATGTCTGGACGAAGTCGGGCCTTGCCAGAAGCAGGGCCAATGAGAGACAGCCAGAACATTGTCTCCACCGTCGTCAGTCACGGGGGGAGGGGCGGAATCGCATCCTGGTGCTGCAGCGGACGGATGGCTTTACCGCAGCGAGTATGACGGCGAGCTCATCGCGCAACGGTGGACTCCGATGCTTGCGATTGGCTCAATTCATGCTGAAATCGAAGTGGCTCGGGCCGGGGCGGCGGAATAGCTGCGCGGTTTGGATGAGAGGCAGCCAAATTCAAACTCACCCACAACCCATCAGGTGCTTAGGGGCGTGGCGATCAACCATATAATGATTGGTCAGGCACCGTCCGGTCCGCCCCCTCTGGCGCGTTTGACCGGGCGAACCTCGACAAGGCGCTGCGGCCCCTACCGCATGAAGAGGCTCCGGCCCCTGTTCCGGCCCCTGTGCCGACAGGCGCCGGCGTGCGCTAGCTTATCGCGGGCAAAGCGCGGCAACGCCGGGCAGTTCGCGCCCCTCCATCCACTCCAGAAACGCGCCGCCCGCAGTCGATACGAACGTGAAGTCGCCAGCCGCCCCGGCTTGATTGAGCGCAGCAACCGTATCCCCCCCACCTGCGACCGAAATCAGCGATCCATCGCGGGTGAACGCGGCCGCCGTGCGGGCAAGCGCAACCGTTGCGGCGTCAAAGGGCGGCGTCTCGAAAGCGCCGAGCGGCCCGTTCCACACCAAGGTGCGGCAGGTCTTGAGCACATCGGCCAGCGCCTCGACAGCAGCGGGGCCAATATCGAGAATCATCTCGTCTGCCGCGACTTCATGCACATTCACCGTGCGCACCGGCGGATTGGCGCGAAACTCCGTCGCGACGACAACGTCATACGGCAGATGGATGGTGCACCCCGCCTGTTCGGCTGCGGCAAAAATGTCGTTTGCGGTGCCGGTAAGGTCGTGCTCGCACAATGACTTGCCAACGGCCACGCCGCGCGCGGCCAGAAATGTGTTAGCCATGCCGCCGCCGATGATGAGATGGTCGACACGGCTGACCAGATGCTTGAGGACGTCGAGCTTGGTGGACACTTTGGCCCCGCCAACGACCGCCGCAACCGGGTGTTCCGGACTCCCCAAAGCCAGTTGCAGGGCGCCAAGCTCGGCCTCCATCGCGCGCCCGGCAAAGGCGGGGAGCACATGCGCCAGCCCCTCGGTCGAGGCATGGGCGCGGTGCGCGGCGGAAAACGCATCGTTCACATACAAGTCGCCGAGCGCGGCGAACCGCGCCACGACCGCGGGATCGTTCTTTTCTTCGCCACCAAAAAAGCGTGTATTTTCCAGCACCGCAATGTCGCCCGCCTTGAGCGATGCAACGGCTGCGGCATCACCCTCCCAATCGATGAAGTGAACCGGCCGACCCAGCACCGCCGCATAGGCTGGCACAATCCGTTCAAGCGACAGGCCGGCACTTGGCCCGGTCGGGCGACCGAAATGGGCAAGGACCAGCACGATGGCGCCCCGGTCCGCAAGTTCACACACCGTGTGAACAGTTGCGCGTAAGCGCGTATCATCGCTTACCTGGCCGTCCACCATCGGCACGTTCAGATCCTCACGGACCAGCACCCGCTTGCCGGTAACGTCGCCCATGTCATCAAGCGTGCGATAGGCCGCCATTGTCCGCCTCCTCTTTGCCCTGCGTATCGACTAGAGCAACGCCGCCATGGCCCGCGCAGTATCGACCATGCGCGAGGAGAATCCCCACTCATTGTCGTACCAGCTGACAACGCGCACCAACTTGCCCTCAAGCACCGCGGTCTCCAGGCTGTCGATGGTCGACGATGCCTGATTGTGCATCAGGTCAATCGACACCAACGGCTCATCGGAATAGTCGAGAATGCCCTTGAGCGGCCCGCTTTGCGACGCTGCCTTCAGGATCGCGTTCACTTCGTCGCGGGTCACATCGCGCTTGGGCGTGAAGGTCAGGTCGACCAGGCTCACATCGGGCACGGGCACGCGGATCGCCGATCCGTCGAGCTTGCCCTTCAGTTCCGGCAGCACTTCCCCAACCGCGCGCGCAGCGCCCGTCGTCGTCGGGATGATCGACATGGCCGCTGCGCGTGCGCGGCGCGGATCGCTGTGGAGCTGGTCGAGGATTTTTTGATCGTTGGTGTAAGCATGCACCGTCGTCATCAGCCCACGCTCGATGCCGATGGCGTCGTTCAGCACCTTGGCGACGGGTGCCAGGCAATTGGTGGTGCACGAAGCGTTGGAGACGATGGTGTGATCGGCCGTCAGCTTGTCGTTGTTGACCCCGTAAACCACCG
>JBJXEC010000102.1:0-18293 GCA_046155125.1 Sphingomonas sp.
CGCGCTCGGACAGGAAGCCGTAGCCGGGGTGGATGCAATCCGCGCCCGTCGCCTTGGCCGCCGCAAGGATCAGATCAGCCCGCAAATAGCTCTCAGCGGCGGGCGCGGGGCCAAGCCGGACGGCCTCGTCCGCCATCAGCACATGCGGCGCGCGTGCGTCAGCGTCGGAGTACACCGCAACGGTGGCAAGGCCCATCCGCTTGGCCGTGCGGAACACCCGGCAGGCGATTTCACCACGATTGGCAACGAGGATTTTTTTGAGCATTTTGCTGGTCGGGTGAAAAGCTTCATTTGGTGATCCAACGCACTCAGAGCGCTGTCCACCGCTCCGAACTTCCTCGCGTTCACGCCGAACAATGTCATGCACGGCCGCTGTCGGTGCATTCACACCGCGAAGAGTAAGCGTCCAGATGCCATGCTGAGTATTGTCGAGAAGGCCGCGTTCGACCAGGTGCTTCCGAGCAGTGCGAACGCGATTGTTCCAATGCGGCTCTTTTTGGTTAGGCATCCAGGTGGTTTGCTGCTCAGGAGTGAGATCAAAAAGTTCGGCAAGCGGCTGGTAGACTTTGGCTGAAGGGCTGCTTCCCCCGAGGTTTTGAAGAAGAAAAAGCAGAGCTTCTTCTACGTCGGGGGTTTTTGGAAGTTGAAGCATCACTCAACAGCCTCTATCGATTTACCTGCCCGCATCGGCTCTTCCGCCGCCATCGGCTTCAGCCCCAGACGCTCGAACATCGCCCCGTCAGCGCTGTCGCCGCGGTTGCCCGTCGTCAGCAGCTTGTCACCCGTAAAAATCGAGTTCGCACCGGCCATGAAGCACAAAGCCTGCGTTGCTTCCGACATCGACTCGCGTCCGGCCGACAGCCGCACCATGCTCATCGGCATGGTGATCCGCGCAACCGCCACGGCGCGGACAAACTCGATGTCGTCGATTTTCGCCAGCGGCGTGTCGGCCAGCATATCGCCGAGCACCGTGCCCTTGACCGGCACGAGCGCGTTGACCGGCACGCTTTCTGGGTGGCGCGGCAGCGTGGCGAGCGCGTGGACAAAGCCAACGCGATCAGCGCGCGTCTCGCCCATGCCGACAATGCCGCCGCAGCACACATTGATGCCCGCCGCGCGCACATGTTCCAGCGTGTCGAGCCGGTCGGCAAAGGTGCGCGTGGTGATGACGTTGCCGTAATTTTCCGGCGAAGTGTCGATATTGTGGTTGTAGTAATCGAGGCCAGCCTCAGCCAGCCGCGCGGCCTGATGCGGCTCAAGCATGCCCAAAGTCATGCAGGTTTCCAGCCCCATCGCCTTTACGCCCGCGACCATCTCCACCACCGCGTCCATGTCGCGGTCCTTGGGGTTGCGCCACGCAGCACCCATGCAGAAACGCTGCGATCCCGATGCTTTGGCTTCGGCAGCACTTGCGAGCACGGCATCCACGTCCATCAGCTTTTCGGCCTTCAGGCCGGTTTCGTGGGAGGATGACTGCGAGCAATAGCCGCAATCTTCCGGGCACCCGCCGGTCTTGATGGAGAGGAGCGTGCAAAGCTGCACCTCGCCCGACGCATGATGGGCACGGTGCACGGTCTGCGCGCGGAACATCAGTTCGTCGAACGGCAGGTCGAACAGGGCGGCGATTTCAGGCCGGGTCCAGTTGGTACGGATGACGGTCACTTGAGCGATTCCAGCCAAATAATCATAAATGCTCCCAGTCCGATCCCTAGCAGGAAGTTCGCCGCCTTGATCATCGTCGGCAAATAGGTTGGCAGGGCGCGGTTTTTGGTCCGCGCCTCGACGATCGCGAACGCGGTGGATAACGCCAGCAGTCCGGCCATCGCGATTGACCCTGACGTGAGCACCAGCGCCTTTTGCGGAATCTCGGCAGCCCGCTGGGTTCCGCCAAGCGAAAGCACACCACCCAGGACAATCAGCGACAGCGACGTAAGTGTCTTGGCGAAATCGTAAAGCAACGTCTCACCGTAATGGCTGTCGGGCGCATAGTCCCTGACATCGATTTTCGATTCCAGCTCGTCACTCATTCCGCCGCTTCCTGTTCCGGGGGCATGTTGTGGCCCAGCAATTTCAACACTTCTGCCGCCGCCGTCACCAAGTTGGTGCCGGGCCCGAAAATCGCCTGCACGCCGCTTGCGCGCAAGATGTCATAATCCTGGGGCGGGATGACGCCGCCGGCGATGACCTTGATGTCACCCCGACCGGCGCCCCTCAGATACGCGATCAGTTCGGGGATGAGTGTCTTGTGCCCAGCCGCGAGCGACGACGCGCCGACCACATCGACATCATGCACAACAGCAAGGTCAGCGGCCTCTTGCGGAGTCTGGAACAGCGGGCCCGGCACAATCTCAAACCCGAGATCGCCGAACATCGACGATACCAGATTGGCACCGCGATCATGCCCGTCCTGCCCCATTTTGGCGACCAGCATCCGGGGTTTGCGACCGAGCCGGGCGCTTGTCGCGTCGACGCCTGCCACCAGCTGGCCCCAGCGTGCGTCCCCCAAATAGGCCGCGCCGTAAATGCCGCTGACCGGGGTCGGGCTGGTGGCGTGGCGGCCAAACGCCTCCTCCATCGCAAGCGAAATTTCGCCCAGCGTGGCGCGGGCCCGGGCCGCCTCAATGGCAAGCGCGAGCAAATTGGCATCACCGCGCGCGCCCGCTTGCAACGCGTCAAGCGCTGCCTGGCAGGTGACCTCGTCACGCGCGGCTTTCACGGCCTTGATCCGCACAATCTGCGCCTCGCGCACAGCGACATTGTCAACATCGAGAAAGTCGATCGGGTCGCCGGGCGGCGGCGGGTATTTGTTGACGCCGACAATCACGTCCTCACCGCGATCAACCCGCGCTTGTTTGGCGGTGGCCGCTTCCTCGATCATCGCCTTGGGCCAGCCGCTCGCCACCGCCCGGGCCATGCCGCCTTCGGCTGTAACCCGCGCGATGATTGCCTCGGCCTGCTCAACAAGCGCCGCCGTCAGCGCTTCGACATAATAGCTGCCGCCAAGCGGATCGACCACGCGAGTGATGCCAGTTTCCTCGGCCAGCACGATCTGGGTGTTGCGGGCAATGCGCGCGGAAAACTCGGTGGGGAGCGCAATTGCCTCGTCTAGCGCGTTGGTGTGGAGCGACTGCGTGCCGCCGAGCACTGCGGCCATCGCCTCCACCGTCGTGCGGATCACGTTGTTGTACGGGTCGGCCTCCTGCAAGGACACGCCCGACGTCTGGCAATGCGTGCGCAGCATTTTCGAGCGCTCGTCCTGGGCACCGAGCCCTTCCATCACCCGCGCCCATAATGTCCGGGCGGCCCGCAGCTTGGCGACCTCCATGAAAAAATTCATGCCGATGCCGAAAAAGAAGCTCAGCCGCCCGGCAAAGGCATCAATATCCAGCCCGCTCGCTATTGCGCGCTCCACATATTCGCGACCGTCGGCAATGGTGAAGGCCAGCTCCTGCACGGCCGTCGCCCCGGCCTCATGCATGTGATAGCCTGAAATCGAAATGCTGTTGAATTTCGGCATGTTGGCGGACGTATAGGCGATGATGTCCGACACGATCCGCATGCTCGGCTCGGGCGGGTAGATATAGGTGTTGCGGACCATGAACTCTTTCAAAATGTCGTTCTGAATCGTTCCGTCGAGCGTGGCCTGGGCCACGCCCTGTTCCTCACCAGCCACGATGAAAAAAGCGAGGATGGGAATGACCGCGCCGTTCATCGTCATGCTGACCGACATCTCGTCAAGCGGAATGCCGGCAAACAGGATTTTCATATCCTCAACCGTGTCGATCGCCACGCCGGCCTTGCCGACATCACCCGTCACGCGGGGGTGGTCGCTGTCGTAACCCCGGTGCGTTGCAAGATCAAAGGCGACCGACAGCCCCTTTTGCCCCGCCGCCAGATTGCGCCGATAAAAGGCGTTGGAGTCCTCGGCTGTTGAAAAGCCCGCATATTGGCGGATCGTCCACGGCCGCCCGGCATACATGCTCGCCCGCACCCCGCGCGTGAACGGCGCAACACCGGGCAGGCCCGGATCAGCGGCGTCGGCCGTTGTGTAAAGCGGCTTGACGGTGATACCCTCAGGCGTCAGCCAGTCGAGCGATTTGCCCTTTACTTCGCGGGCAGCCAGCGCCTGCCAGTCTGCAAGATCGGCTTTCTCGGTCATGCCATGCTCCTAGCCATTGCCGACGGCAAAAGTCGAGAGCCTGGCGACATTTAAGCACCTTTGAACACAGCTTTGCGCTTTTGCAGAAAGCTGATCGCCCCTTCCATCGCATCAGCGGTCTCGCCCGCCTTTGCCTGCCGGTCTGCCTCGTGGGCCAGCGCGGTTGCGTAATCGCTCTCCATGGCATGAGCGATCCCCTGCCGCATTAGCCCGAGCGCGAGCGTGGGGCCCGCCGCGAGCCGATGCGCGAGCACCAGCGCTTCTTCCATCAGCACCACATCAGGCACGCACTTGTAGATGAGGCCCCATGCCGCGGCCTTGGGTCCATGAATCCGCTCGCCGAGCAGCATCATTTCGGTTGCACGCGCCTTGCCGATCAGCCGCGTCAGCATCCAGCTCGCGCCGCCATCGGGCACGAGGCCGATATTCACGAACGCCTGCAGAAAATAGCCACTCTCACCCGCGATGCAAAAATCAGCCGCGAGCGCGAGCGAACAGCCAATGCCCGCCGCCGGGCCCTTTACTGCGCTCACAATCGGCACGGGCGCTTGTGCGATCTTGAGCATCGCCGGGTTGTAATGTTCCGTGAGCGCGTGGTGCGCGCGCTGCCCGCCAGAAACGTCACTCGCCTCGTCACGGCCCGAAAGGTCGGCGCCCGAGCAGAACGCCCGCCCCTCGCCCGTCATCAACACCGCGCGCGCGCCGTCCAGATGGTCCAGCGCGTGGCCAATCTCGACGAACATCGCAGGCGGCGCGGCATTCAGCCGCTCTGGGCGGTTGAGGGTGAGCACCAGCACATCCCCGGCGCGCTCGGTGCGGATCATTTCATAGCTCATGTGACACCCTTTTTCCGACACCATTCTGATTCCAAGGATGCAACAAAGCGCTGGAAAATGCAATTGCAGCGGCAGCTTTAGAAAACCGGGTATGCCGCGTTCGTCGCTGCCGTTACGGCGCCCCAGCGTTCAGTGATCGCGCTTGGGCGTCTCCATGATTTCGGTGAGCACCCCGCCCATGTCCTTGGGGTGGATGAAGAAGATCAGCGTGCCGTGCGCCCCGATTCGCGGTTCGCCGAGGACTTTCGCGCCCTTCGCCTCGAACCACGCCTTGGCCGCGTAGATGTCGGGCACTTCGTAACAGACGTGATGCTGGCCCCCGCTGGGGTTTTTCGTGAGGAAGCCGTGGATCGGGGACCCCTCGCCCAAAGGCTCGATCAGCTCGATCTGCGGGCCGCCAGGGGTATCGACGAAACACACGCGAACGCCCTGCGCGGGCAGGTCGAAGGGCGCGTGGATTTTCGTCGCGCCGAGGATGTCGCGGTAGAGCGTGATCGACGAGTCGATGGAGGGCGTGGCGATGCCGATGTGGTTGAGACGGCCGAGTTTCATAGACTTTCCTCTAACCCGTCATTGCAAGCGCAGGGAAGCAATCCAGCCGTTTCCCGCGAGCACGCCATCAAGGTGACCAAAAGAATAATCCGCAGGCAACTAAAGCGGAATATTGTCATGCTTCTTCCACGGATTCTCCAGCACCTTCCCCCGCAGTTTCCGCAAGCCCAAAGCCACGCGGCGCCGCGTGGAGTGCGGCTGGATAACCTCGTCGATAAAGCCCTTCGATGCCGCGACGAACGGGTTGGCGAAGCGCGCTTCATATTCAGCGGTGCGCTCGGCGATTTCCTTGGGCGTTTTGCCGCGGAAGATGATCTCGACCGCGCCTTTCGCGCCCATCACCGCGATTTCGGCCGTCGGCCAGGCATAATTCAGATCACCGCGCAGATGCTTTGAGGCCATCACGTCGTAGGCGCCGCCGTAAGCTTTGCGCGTAATCACCGTGATCTTGGGCACGGTCGCCTCGGCATAGGCGAACAGCAGTTTGGCGCCGTGCTTGATAATCCCCGAATGCTCCTGCGCGACACCGGGCAGGAAGCCGGGCACGTCGACAAACGTCACGATGGGGATGTCGAACGCGTCGCAAAAGCGCACGAACCGCGCGGCCTTTTTGGAGGAATTGATGTCAAGGCACCCGGCCAGCACCATTGGCTGGTTGGCGACGACGCCCACCGTGCGCCCCTCGATCCGCCCGAAGCCGATGAGGATGTTGCCCGCATGCGCAGGTTGCAGCTCGAAGAAATCGCCCTCGTCCAGCGTCTTGCGGATGACTTCATGCATGTCATAGGGCTGGTTGGCGTTCGCGGGCACGAGCATGTCGAGGCTGTCCTCGATGCGGTCCCACGGGTCGGGCGTCGGGCGTTCGGGCACGGGCGACCGGTTGGATTCGGGCAGAAAATCGATGAAGTCGCGCGCGGCCAGCAACGCCTCGATATCATTTTCGAATGCCACGTCCGCGACGCCCGATTTGGTCGTGTGCGTAATCGCGCCGCCAAGCTCTTCCTGCGTCACCACCTCATTGGTCACCGTTTTTACGACATCAGGGCCAGTCACGAACATATAGCTCGAATCCTTCACCCTGAAGATGAAGTCGGTCATCGCCGGCGAATACACAGCGCCCCCGGCGCAAGGGCCCATGATGAGGCTAAGCTGCGGTACGACGCCCGATGCCAGTACATTGCGCTGGAACACCTCGGCATAGCCGCCAAGGCTTGCCACGCCCTCCTGAATGCGCGCGCCGCCTGAATCATTGAGGCCAATGACGGGCGCACCGACCTTCATCGCCATGTCCATGACCTTGCAGATTTTCTGCGCGTGGCGTTCTGAAAGCGAGCCGCCGAACACCGTGAAATCCTGGCTGAACACGAACACCAGCCGCCCGTTGATCGTTCCGGAGCCCGTGACCACGCCGTCACCGGGAATGACCTGCTCTTCCATGCCAAAGTCGACGCAGTTGTGCTCGACATACATATCGAGCTCTTCGAACGAGCCCTCGTCCAGCAACACCGTAAGCCGCTCGCGCGCGGTGAGCTTGCCCTTGGCATGCTGCGCGTCGATGCGCTTTTGCCCACCGCCCAGCCGCGCCGCGGCGCGTTTTGCCTCAAGCTGCTCGATTGTCGACGACATGCGCATCCTCATTTGTTGTGTAACGCGTTCTTTCCGGGAAAGCGCCGCCGATGCAACTCACAGTTTGACGATACCCATGTCGATCAGGCTGCGGGCGGTGTCCTCAAGCGTCGCCGCCGCGTCGCGCGGCTCCCAGCCGAGCACCTCAAAAGCATGCGTCGCGGGCGTTGCGCGGGTTTGCCCCAGTTCGCCCACGACAAAACGCACCTCCGGGTCGAACAGCCCGAAGGCCCGCAGCACGAAATCCGGCAGCCGACGCGTGGGCACCTTGCGCCCCTCAGCGCCCAATCGCTCGCGCAAAATCCGGGCGATCTCGTGCATCATCAGGAATGGGCCAGAGGCAATGAACCGCTCGCGGTCGACGCCCGCCGCGGTCAGCAAGCGCACGTGCAATTCGGCCACATCGCGTACATCGACAATGCCGAAGCCGAAATTGGGCAATCCGGGCAGCGCACCGGCAATCAGCCGCCTGACCAATTCGATGGAGCCGGAAAAGTCATCGCTCAGCACAGGGCCGAACACCGCCGACGGATTTACCGAACATAATTCCATGCCGCCCCCATGCGCAGCAACCCAGTCGCGCGCGGCGCGTTCGGCGAGCGTCTTCGACTTGGCATAGGCGTTGACGTGCCGACCATTGAGGTCGGTCCAGTCCGCCTCGGAATAGGTTGTGCGCCCCTCATGCCCATAGGCAATCGCAGCGACTGACGACGTCAGCACGACGCGCTGCACGCCTGCTTGCGCCGCAAACGTCACTGCCCTGAGCGCCCCGTCGCGCGCCGGCACGATGAGGTCATCCTCATGCTTGACCGCGCCCAGCGGCAGTGGCGAGGCAACGTGCACGACATGCGTGCACCCGGCCATCGCCTCGGCCCAGCCATCGTCGCGGGTTAGATCGGCGGCAAAGAACCGGAGTTGCGCGGCCGGCACGGCCAGCGTGTTGCGCACCTCCGGCTCGCGCGTCAGGTTGCGGATCGTCGTGTTCACCGTCCAGCCTGCCGCCGCCAGCTGCCGAATGACGAAGCCGCCGATATAGCCGCTGCCACCCGTTACCAATACCTGCCCGCGCATCGCCAATCCTCCCACCGCTGTTGCGTTACTACCGCATCAATACCAGTTCTTCGGCCATTGTCGGGTGCAGCGCGACGGTTGCGTCAAAATCCGCCTTGGTCGCGCCCATCTTAACGGCGATGGCGGCCGCCTGCAGAATTTCCGGCGCATCCGGGCCAATCATGTGCAGCCCGACGATCTTGTTGGTCTCGCTGTCGCAAATCATCTTGTAAAGGCCGCGCTCGTTGCGCCCGGCCAGCACATTTTTCATCGCCCGAAAATCTGAGGTGTAGACACGCACCGAACCCAGCTTCTGCTTCGCCTCGCTCTCCGTAAGGCCAACGCCCGCAAGCGGTGGGTGGCTGAACACGGCGGAGGGAATGCAGCTATAATCGACGCGGGTCGGCTTGTTGCCATAAAAGGTGTCGGCAAAGGCCTGCCCCTCGCGGATCGCAACCGGGGTGAGCTGTACGCGGTTGGTGACATCGCCGACCGCAAAGATGCTGGGGCATGAGGACTGATTGTCGGCATCGACCGTTACGGCGCCCGCTTTATCGAGCACTACGTCGGCCGCTTCCAGCCCCAGCCCCTTGGTATTTGGCGTGCGGCCCGTTGCGAACAGGACGAGATCGACGTCCATCGGGTCACAACCGTTGAACACAACATGCAGCCTGCCGTCATCGCGCTTTTCAATTGACTGGAAGGTGGCGTTGAAGCGGAACTCAAGTCCTTTAGCCATCGAGATTTGTAACAGCCGGTCGCGGATCTGCTCGTCATAGCCGCGCAGAATCTGGTCGGACCGATTGAGCAAGGTCACCTTGGCGCCAAATTCATTGAAAATGCCGGCAAACTCGTTGGCGATGTAGCCGGCGCCCGCGATCAGCACGCGTTTGGGCAGCGCCTCCAGATGGAAAACCTCGTTGGAGGTAATCGCATGCTCGGCACCGGGAAAATCGAGCCGCACTGGCGTGGCGCCAGTGGCGATCAGGATGCGCTCGGCGGTAACCGTGCGGCCGCCGGCAAGGTGCACGCTATGCGGCCCGGCCACCTCGGCGCGCTCGAGGATGACGTCAACACCATGGCTGTCGAGCGTGCTGGTATAGGCGCCGTTCAGCCGGTCGACCTCGGCAAGCACGGTATCGCGCAACCTCGGCCAGTCGAACCCGCAATCGGGCACGTCCCAGCCAAAGCGGCGCGCGTCGGCGAGATCCTCAGCGAAATGCGCACCATAAACGAGCAGCTTTTTGGGAACGCAACCGCGGATGACGCAGGTGCCGCCCACGCGAAACTCCTCGGCAATCGCGACCCGCGCGCCATGCGCTGCCGAAACACGTGCTGCCCTGACACCGCCCGAGCCTGCACCGATCACGAACAGGTCATAGTCATAGGTCGCGGTCATGCAGTTTCTCCTTCAGCATCGGCGCGCCCGACATAGGCCGCCGTTCAGCGCACGCAACCGGCCTTAGCCAAAGGCCCGGCGCAGCAGATCCTGCGTGGAGGCATCAAAGTCCTGCGCCCCGCTGCCGGCCGCCTTTGCCATTTGCTTGCCAAGTTCAACGCCAAACTGATCGAAGGCGTTCAGCCCGAGCAGCGCTGCGCTGACAAAGGTGCGGTGTTCATAAAAGGCGATGAGCGCGCCCAGCGTGCGGGCATCGAGCACATCCATCAGGATCGTGCTGCTCGGTCGGTCACCGGGATAGTGGCGGGCAAGGTCGGTGTCATTCGCGCGCCCCTTCATCAAAGCGGCACCTTGCGCAAAGCAGTTGAGCAGCAACTGGCGGTGGTGGTCATCGTCCAGCGCATCCCCCGGCTCGATGACGGCCACGAACTCCACGGGCACCAGCCGTGTGCCCTGATGGAGCAGCTGGAACACCGCGTGCTGCGCGTCTGTGCCCACCCCGCCCCAGGTGATCGGCGCCGACGCGCGGCCGAGCGGCTGGCCATCGGCCGTCACCGATTTGCCGTTCGACTCCATCTCAAGCTGCTGGAGATAGCTTGGCAGCAGCCGCAGCCGCTCATCATAGGCAAAGGTCGCGCGCGTCTCGCAGTGCCTGACCTGTGCATAAAACAAGTCCGCAAAGGCCGCCAGCGCCGGCGCATTCTCGTGCAATGCCGCCAGGCGGAAATGCCGGTCCATTTCACCTGCGCCCTCAAGCATTTCGGCAAACGCATCCCAGCCAAGCGCCAGCGCTGCCGGAAAACCAATTGACGACCATAACGAATAGCGGCCGCCAACCGACTCGGCGAACGGGAGCACGCGGGTTTCATCCACGCCCCATTCAATCGCCTTGTCGGGGGCGGCGGTCAGCGCGATGACGCGGCCAAACGGATCCTCAACACCGCCCTCGCGCAGCCATTCCAGCGCGCTTTCGGCATTCAGCAATGTTTCGGTGGTGGTGAAGGTTTTCGACGCAATCGCAACGAGTGTCGTCATCGGGTCGAGCCGCGCAAAGGCTTCTTCCAGCGCGACGCCATCGACGTTGGAGACAATCGCCACGTCATAGCGGTTGTCGTCGCGGCCCAGCGCATCGACCAGCAAGTCCGGGCCCAGCGCTGAACCGCCAATGCCGATGTGCAAGATGTTGCGGACCGCGCCCAATGCCCCGCTCTCGATCGCATCGATCAGCGCCCGCATCCGGGCATGGAGGGCGCCCGCGCGCGCCACAGATTCGGGCGCGCCCTCGCCACGTTCGGCCGTATGCTCAACCGCGCGGCCTTCAGTCACGTTCACGTCAGCGCCCAAAAACAGCGCCTCGCGCTTGCCCGAAAGGTCCTGCGCCTTCGCCAGCGCCTCGAACGCGGCGACCGCCTCGGCCGTCAGGTGCGTTTTTGACCAATCGAAATGGAGGCCGCCGACATCAGCCGAAAGCCGCGCGACTCGCGCGGGGTCCGCAGCAAACAGGGCCGCAAGCGTCGGCGACGACAGGGCTTCGATTGTCATCCAGGCGGCAGCGGACGCAGCTTTTGACATGGCGGGCCTCTCTTGGCGGGTTCAGCGATCGGTTGACATCGCTCTAGCGCCGCCGCTGCCGTGCCGCCAGCGGCATCGGCATTACCGGCGACATCGCCACCCACATCACCAGCCTCATCGGCATCGCCAACGGCATCGGCGCGCTTGACGGCGCAATCGCCGACACGCAAAGCCGCAAACACCATGGATGATGCAACGACAACCACCGCCCCCGCCAAGCGCAAACTGCGCTCTGAATGGCGCGAAAATGTGCGCTTTGCCCTGACATTTCTGCTGCTGGCCGTGCTGTTTCGCAGCTTTTTCTTCTCGGCCTTCAACATCCCGTCACAGTCGATGCTGCCCCGGCTGCTGATTGGCGATTACTTGATCGTGTCGAAGTGGAGCTACGGCTATTCGCGCTATTCACTGCCGTTTTCGCTGCCGCTCATCCCGGGACGCATTTTCGCTCGGGATCCTGAACGCGGCGATACCGTGGTGTTTCGCGGCCCCGCACCCGACAATCATGATGTTATCAAGCGCGTGATCGGGCTGCCAGGCGATACAATCCAGATGCGCAGCGGCCAGCTCATCCTGAACGCGGTCGCGGTGCCCAAGGAGCGCGTTGCCGATTTCGTCGTCCCGCTCACCGCCAATTATCCGACCAGCGAGTGCCCGGCGCCCTTCCAGAACACCGACGCTGTGGGCGCGCCGATCTGCCAATATGCGCAGTTCCGCGAGACGCTGCCGAACGGCAAGCGTTATTTGGTGCTCGATCGTGGCGCGTTTCCGCAGGCCGACGATACCCCGTTGTTCACGGTGCCCGCTGGCCATGTGTTCGTAATGGGCGACAACCGCGACGATAGCGGCGACAGCCGGTTCGCGCCGCCTGAAGGCATGGGGTTTGTGCCGATCGAGAAGATCCAGGGCAAGGCGCAGCTGATGTTCTTCTCAACTGACGGCAATGTGTCGCTTGCGCCCTGGACCTGGTTCACCGCGACACGCTGGAACCGCATTGGCGGCGGCTTTTGACGGACACCGTGCTAGTCGCTTGGCTCAACGCCACCCTTGGCGCTGTTCCGCGCGACCCGGCACTTTATGCCCGCGCGCTGACCCATGGCAGCCAGGCGGTCGACAATTACGAGCGGCTTGAATTTCTGGGCGACCGGGTGCTTGGCTTGGTCGTTGCCGAATGGCTGTTCGGCCTGTTCCCCGGCGAGGCAGAAGGCGCCCTGTCAAAGCGGCTCAACGCGCTTGTCACTGGCCCGGTTTGCGCCGATGTTGCCCGCGGCGCCGGCGTCGCCCCTCATCTCCGGCTGGGCAAGCAAGCGCGTGACGACGGCGCGTCTGACAGCGACAATGTACTGGGCGACGTGATGGAAGCGCTGATCGGCGCGCTGTATCTGGACCATGGGCTGGACGCCGCCCGCGCGGCGATCAAACGCTTGTGGGGCGACCGGGTGCGCACCCATGCCACAGCACCGCAGCATCCCAAATCTGCGCTGCAGGAATGGGCCGCCGCGCATAGTCGCCGCCCGCCCGACTATGTGGTGGTTGACCGTTCCGGCCCCCACCATGCGCCGCAGTTCCGTGTGCGGGTGACGATCGGCAAACTCGCCGAAGCCGAGGCCACCGGCACGTCAAAGCAAGAAGCCGAAACCGCCGCCGCCATCGCCCTTCTTGCCCAGCTTGACGCATCATGACTGCCGCCGAGGAACGCTGCGGCTTGGTTGCTGTCGTCGGGGCGCCGAACGCCGGCAAGTCAACGCTCGTAAACGCGCTGGTCGGGCAAAAGGTCGCCATCGTCAGCCCCAAAGCGCAGACCACACGCACGCGGCTGATGGGGGTCGCGCTTGAGGGCAAGGCGCAGATCTTGCTGGTCGACACCCCCGGCATTTTCGAGCCGAAACGCAGGCTTGACCGGGCGATGGTTGCAGCCGCCTGGAGCGGGGCCGAAGGCGCCGACATCATCGCGCTCGTGGTCGACGCCAAGGGCGGGCTTGGACCAAAGGTGATGCCCATTGCCGAGAGCCTGGCCGGGCGGCGCGAACCGAAATATCTCATCCTCAACAAGGTCGATATCGCCGAGAAGGCGCGGCTGCTGACCCATGCCCAGCGGCTGAACGACGCGGTCGGCTTTGCCGAGACGTTTTTTGTAAGCGCATCGACGGGCGATGGCCTGCCGGAGCTAAAGGCTGCATTTGCCGCCGCGATGCCGGCCGGGCCCTGGCACTTCCCCGAAGACCAAGTCTCCGACGCAACCGAACGCGCGCTTGCCGCCGAGGTTACGCGCGAGCAGCTCTATCTCCAGCTCCATGCCGAGCTGCCCTATGCAAGTGCTGTTGAGACCGAGCAGTATAAGGAGCGCGAGGATGGGTCGGTGGAAATCCACCAGCAAATCCTGGTGGCCCGCTCTACGCAGCGCGCCATCGTGCTCGGCAAGGGCGGCCAGCGCATCAAAGAAATCGGCGCGCGGGCTCGGGCCGAGCTCTCGGCCTTGATGGAACGGCCGGTGCACCTGTATCTGCATGTGAAAGTGAAGGAAAATTGGGACGAAGACCGGCAGGTCTATCGCGATATCGGGCTGGATTGGGTCGAATGAGCAGACACATCAAGGCAGCGTTGGTGCAGGCAGCGGCCATGCCGCTCGCGATAACTGACGGTATACCGGCACTCGTGGCTCATGTCGCCCGCGCGGTGGATGCCGGTGCGCAAGTCGTCGCATTTGGCGAAACGTTTCTGGGCGGCTATCCGATCTGGCTGGATGAAGCGCCGGGGGCAGCGCTATGGGACAATCCCGGCACGCAAGCACTCCACGCCATCTTGCTCGAACAAGCTGTATGCGGCGCGGCTGATCCGCGGCTTGACCCTATGCAAAAGCTGGTTGACGCATCCGGCATCATCGTGTGCGTCGGCGCGCATGAACGGGTCCGCTCCAGTCTGACCAACACGCAATTCATCTTCGGGCCCAACCAGCCCGCGCTCCCGCATCGCAAGCTGGTGCCAACGCATGGGGAGCGGCTGGTCTGGGCGCGCGGTGACGGCTCAACGCTGAACGTGCATGAGGCAGAATGGGGACGTATTGGCCAGCTCATTTGCTGGGAGCATTGGATGCCGCTTGCGCGGGCGACGATGCACCATGCCGGCGAGACGATCCACTGCGCCGCCTGGCCAACGGTGCGCGAGGTACATGCGCTGGCCTCGCGGCATTATGCGTTTGAGGGCAAATGTTTCGTGCTCGCGGCGGGCACCGTGATGCACCGCGCTGATCTGCTTGAGGGGCTCGCGCGCGCAGGCGGCAATGCCGACGCTGAGGCGTTGTTGCGGTCCATTCCGGATGGCCAGCTGCAATTCGGGCGCAGTGCCATCATCGCACCCGATGCGAGCATCATCGCACAGGCAGGCGAGGCTGAGGAAATGCTGCTCGCCGATCTCGACCTGTCGGCCATCGGGCGCGGCCTCGCGGCTCTGGACACTGATGGCCATTATGCCCGGCCCGACATATTCGAACTCTCTGTCAACCGACGGGCGACGCCGGGGATCCTCGACGCCTAACCGCCGAGCAGCTCGTCTACCCATTCCGGCACCAACTGGGTCGCCGGGCCGTGCCGCGCTTCGTGGAAGAAGCGCGTGCCCGCCGACGGCTCAAGGTTCAACTCCAGCGTTTCAGCGCCAAAATGCCGCGCGAGCCGCACAAAGCCTGCCGCCGGATACACCGCCCCCGATGTACCGATGGAAACGAACAGGGCAGCGCGCGACAGCGCCGCCTCGATGGCCTCCATATGATAAGGGACCTCGCCAAAGAACACGATGTCGGGGCGAAGGGCCGGCGCCTCGCAGGCACCGCATGCTGACCCGGGCGGCAGCGACACCCGCCAAATTTGCCGGTGCCCGCACACCGCGCAGAGCGCAGAATTATGGGCGCCGTGCATGTGCAGCAGGCGCTGCGCCCCGGCCCGCTCGTGCAGATCATCGACATTCTGGGTGACGATGAGCAGGTCGCCCGGCCAGTCCCGATCCAGCCGCGCGAGGGCCGCATGCGCCGGGTTGGGCGCCGCCCGCGCTATCGCCTCGCGCCGCAAATCATAGAAGCGGTGCACCAGCGCCGGGTCACGCGCCAGCGCCTGCGGCGTGCAGACATCCTCGATGCGCTGCCCCTCCCACAGCCCGCCCGGCCCGCGAAAGGTCGCAAGCCCGCTCTCGGCGGAAATCCCCGCGCCCGTCAGAATCACGATGGCGTCGCTCGGCTGCATTTGCCCTCCATAATTTGCGATGGGACGCGGCGATACCGCTAGCGTGGTGCCGCCAGTGTGTTATAACTAGGCAACACTTGCTGCAGACGCGGCCGTGCGGGAGGGAATGGGCAATGCGCTACGAAATTTCAGGCACCGTCATGCAGACTGTTTCGATCGATCTCGAGCGCGGCGAGCGGCTCTATAGCCAGACGCACGCAATGGCCTGGATGAGCGAAGGCATCACCATGGACACGCACACGGGCGGCGGGCTGTTCGCCGGGCTCAAGCGGGCGATGGGCGGCGGGAGCCTGTTCATCACCGATTTCACCGCCGACCAACGCGCGCATATCGCCTTTGCGCCGCGCTTTCCCGGGCAGATCTTGCCCATGAAACTGCTGCCCGGCGAATCGCTCATTTGCCGCAAGGAGACCTTCCTGTGCGCCGAACATTCGGTAACGCTCGACATCGCCTTTCAGCAGCGGCTGGGCGCCGGGTTCTTTGCCGGTGAAGGCTTTATCCTGCAGCGCGTGACCGGGCCCGGCACCGTGTTTCTCGATCTGTCGGGAGAAGTCGTGCAGAAATCGCTGCTGCCGGGTGAGCGATTGCTCGTCCATGCCGGGCATATCGGAATGCAGGAACCAACCGTCACCACCGACATCCAGATGCTGCGCGGGTTTCGCAACATCCTGTTCGGCGGCGAAGGGCTGTTCCTGGCGACATTGACGGGGCCGGGCAAGGTGTGGCTGCAATCCATGCCGATCATGAACCTTGCCGAGGAAATTGCGCGCCACATGCCGGGTGAAGATGGCGGCGGGCGCGGGGTTGGGTCTCTGGTGGGTGGCGGCGTGGCCGGCGCTGCGATCGGTGGTATTCTTGGCGGCATTTTGGGGTCGGAATAGCCGGATTTCGCTGTCTTCGCGCGCAGATTTCTGCCACTTCGCTACCGATATGATGCAGCCGCGACCACCACGCTGCGCGCCCGCGATTCGGAGTGAACATGACGGCAATCGGCATATTCGGGTGCGCAGGGCGGATGGGCCGCGCAATTGAAGCAGCGCTTGGCGATCATGGGGCAACGCTTGCAGGCGGCATTGATGCCGGCGGCGACCCGTTGGCACTGGCGGCCTGCGCTGATGTGCTTGTCGATTTCACGGTGCCGGTTGCGCTTGCGGCCAATCTCGCCGCCGCTCGATCGAGCGGCAAACCCATCCTCATCGGCACGACCGGGCTTGGCGCTGACCACCACAAGCTGATCGACGCAGCAAGCGCCGACATCGCCGTGCTGCAAACCGGCAATACGTCGCTCGGGATAACCCTGCTCGCCCAGCTCGTGCGCGAGGCAGCGCAGCGCCTGGGGAACGACTGGGACATCGAAATCGTCGAGATGCACCACCGCGCGAAAGTAGATGCACCGTCAGGCACGGCGCTGATGCTGGGCGAGGCCGCCGCTGCTGCGCGCGGCATGGCGCTGGGCGACGTCAGCGTGATGGACCGCGCAGGGCTCTCCGGCGACCGTCCGGAAGGCACCATTGGTTTTGCGTCGCTTCGCGGCGGCAGCGTGGCAGGCGACCATCACGTCATCCTGGCCGGCAATGGCGAACGGCTTGAGCTTTCCCACCGGGCCGAGGAACGCGCGATTTTCGCCCGCGGCGCCGTGACCGCGGCGCTGTGGCTCGTCGGCCGGCCGGCGGGGCGATATTCGATGGCGGAGGTGCTCGGGCTGTGACTCGGCGCCGTCATGCGCGCCTGGCGCCCAGATGAAACGCGCAGATGTGGTCGCGTTCTATGCGCGGCTGGCAGCGGACAATCCGCACCCGGAAACTGAGCTGGAATTTGGCAACGTCTATCAGTTGCTGGTCGCGGTTGTGCTGTCTGCCCAAGCGACCGATGCCGGCGTCAACAAAGCCACGCGCGCACTGTTTGCCGACGTCCACACGCCTGACGCGATGGTTGCGCTGGGCGAGGACGGGCTGAAAGCGCACATCAAGACCATCGGCCTGTTCAACACCAAGGCAAAAAACGTGATCGCGCTGTCGCACGCGCTGGTCGCCGACCATGGTGGCCAAGTGCCGCAGGATCAGGCCGCGCTGGAAAAGCTTCCCGGTGTTGGCAGGAAGACCGCCAATGTCGTCATGAACTGCGCCTTCGGGGCCGAGACATTTGCGGTCGACACGCATGTTTTCCGCGTGTGTAACCGCACCGGGCTGGCGCCCGGCAAGACCGTGCAGGCGGTGGAGGCCAAGCTCGACAAGGCGACGCCGCAGCCGTTCCGCCTCCATGCCCATCACTGGCTGATCCTGCTCGGGCGCTACACGTGCAAGGCGCGCACGCCGGAGTGCTGGCGCTGCCCGGTGGCTGACCTGTGCGCGTTCAAGCCCAAGTCGATCGCGCCCAAGACCGTGCCGGCAGGCGCGTAGCCCAGGTTTGACGCCGACCTGCGCGTTGCGCCGCCATCGATTCATCGCACACGCCCGTCCCTTAGGCGCATTGCCACAAAGATTTCGTTTAGCGTTGTGTAACCTCCGTTGCCGCCCCCACGAATTGTGTAATGCCAGCTCGGCACCCCTAAGCGGATGGAGAAATCATATGAAAACCAACAAGTTCGCCGGCATCGCGTCGGCCGCAGCAATGCTCGTAATGGCAGGCGCAGCATTTGCAGCAGACCGCCCCGCCGGCAGCACCGGCGCCGCTGTCGCCGGCGACGATACCGTACATTGCTACGGCACCAACTCGTGCAAGGGCACGGCCGACTGCAAGACCGCAGCGCATGAGTGCAAGGGCCAGAACGAGTGCAAGGGCCAGGGCTTTCAGGCCAAGACCGCCAAGGCATGCATTGCCAAGGGCGGCGTCATCGGCGACCTGAGCTAAGCTTTTTGACCCGGTCGGCC
>JBJXEC010000103.1:0-27988 GCA_046155125.1 Sphingomonas sp.
TGGCGGAGAGGGTGGGATTCGAACCCACGGTACCCTTACGGGCACAACGGTTTTCGAGACCGTCCCAATCGACCACTCTGGCACCTCTCCGTGAGGGACTTTGGCGCGATGTGCCGTACTGAAAAAACGGCGTCGCCCAGCGACCGAGCGCGGGCCTCTAGCTCAAACATTCACCGCGCACAAGCATCGCGCGCTTGTGCCGCGCCCAAACTCCACTAGATTATTGGCATGGACCACTCCCCCCTCCCCAACCGCTCCGGTGCTGCGCCGGAAAGCGCACCGAGCGTCGCTCATGCCAGCTTTTCGATCGGCGACGTTGTTCGGCACCGGCTGTTTGATTTTCGCGGCGTGATTTTTGATGTCGACCCGGTCTTTGCCAATAGCGAGGAATGGTACGAGTCGATCCCCGCTGACATCAGGCCGCACAAGGACCAGCCCTTCTATCACTTGCTCGCCGAGAATATGGAAAGCAGCTATGTCGCCTATGTCAGCCAGCAAAATCTTGTGCCTGACGATAGCGAGGAACCGATAGACCACCCGGCAATATCCGGCCTGTTCACAGGCTATGCCGATGGCAGATACCGGCTGCGGCGCGAACACCGGCACTAAAGCGCCCGTCTGAACGCGCAAAAAAAAGGGGCTGTGAGGCCCCCTTTTTTCTGTGGCAGTGCCCGCAACGATCAGAAGTTGATTGATCCGCGCACATACAGGAAGCGACCGTTGAAACCGAACGGTGACAGGCTGGAATAGGGAAGGAAGAAGGCATTATTGCCGAACACGCCGCCTGCTGGCGACCGATCCGGATATACGTCGAACACGTTGTTCGCGCCCACTGCGATGTCAAAACCGCGAATCAGGCCGACATGCGCCTCCACATCCGTCACCCACTTTGGCGTAAGCGTAAAGTCGCCCGGGCCATCGCCGCGGCCAAGCGCGATGTTGGTTGAGCCGCCGGGTACGAATACCGAGCCGAACCGGTTGGTCCGGATATTCGCGCCGAACTTGCCGAGCGACCAATCTAGCGACAGGTTCAACTTGTCGCGCGGCTGGCCATCCGTCAGGCGGAAACTCTCGGTACGGCCGAACAGCAGCAAGCCCGGCAGCGACGGCAGCGTTGCGCGACTGGTGATCGCGGTGGTGTTGTAATTATAGCCCGCCGTGAAGCGAAACCGCCCGGCCCCGAAATCGGGCAGACGATACGTCGCAACGACGTCAACACCTTGGGTGCGGGTATTCACACCGTTAACGAAGAAGCGTGCCGAGGTCACGTTGTTGATGCCGGCCGCTTGCAGAATGCCAACAACGGCGGCGCCCTGGAGATTTTCGGTCAATGTTACCCGGTCACGGATGCCGATGTTGTAATAGTCAACGGTCACGTTCAGGCCACGCACCGGCGCAAATGTGAGGCCGCCGCCAAAGTTGGTCGCTTTTTCGGCGCGCAACTGGCGCGACCCGAGCGCGATTGCGACGCGGTCGGAAACCGGGAAGGTGCCGACTTCAATCAACTGGCCGCCGACATTGTTGGTCGAGGTGGTCGCAAAGAACTGCTGCGCAAGGCTTGGCGCGCGGAAGCCTGTCGAGATCGACCCGCGCACCGCAATGCCCTTGATGAGCTCAAGCCGGGCGGCGATCTTGCCGTTCAGCGTGTCGCCAAAGTCCGAGAAATGCTCGAATCGGCCGGCAACCTGCACGTTCAGCGCATCAATGATGTCGGTGTCGATTTCGGCATATCCGGCAAAGCTGTTGCGCGACACGTCGACCTCGTTGTTGGGCCGGAAACCGGGAAAAACCTGCGCGCCGCCCGCCGCGCCATTGGCTGTGAACGGGCCGTTGATGAAGCTGGCGACGCTTCCCTGGCGGATCTTGAAATTCTCGTCACGATATTCGCCGCCAAATGCGAGGCCGAACGATTTGACGAAGCCAAGATCGAACTTGTGGCTAAAATCTAGGTTTACAACCGTTTGCCCGGCCGCAATGCCGCCCGCGTCGAACACGCGGGGGCTATTCAAACCGCCAAGCGACACGTTGAAGCTGTTCTCGACCGAATAATCGAGCTGGTTCGAGCCATAAACAACCGACAAGTCCGCGTTCCAGCCACCGCCAATGTCGCCCTTGACGCCCAACGTCCCGGATACATCCTCGATCTGGCTGGCGATAAGCGGCAAAAAGCCGTCTGGATAAAAGGGCACGAACGTCGTCGTCGATGCAGCGAAATCACGATTGCGGACATCATTGGCGCGGCGATAGAAACCTGCGCCGTTGGCATCGCGAATGCCGTAACTGCCAAAAGCATAGACCTGGACGTCCGGCAGCAGATCGTACCCCGCATTGACGAAAAAGTTGAAATCCACTGCCTTGCCGTCGCCGAAACGATGGCTGAAGCGGTTGAAGGTCAGCTCGCGCGGGTCACCGATGGTAGGATATTGGCGGCGTGGATCAGCGCCTGACCGATTGGTCGGATCACGATCCACGAACTGGCCGGAGGCAACGAAATACCCCCGGTCCCCAACCGGCAACCCAAGGCTGGTCGCCAGCGTGATGGTGGCACCGTCGCTGCGGCGGCGCGGTCCGCTGGTAATCAATTGAAGCAGGTCATTACTGCCGCCGCCCGCCGTCGCTACTACCGGCAAGCCATTTGCCCCGGTCTGGACTCCGCTGATTTCGGAAACGCCGCTCAGTGTCGTTTCATACTGGCCATAAGTGACCTGGGCCCGAACGCCGGTCTTCTTGCTGAGGCCAAGGTTGATGACGCCGGCAATCGCATCGGACCCGTAAAGCGACGAGGCGCCATCGCGCAGCACTTCGATCCGGTCAATCGCGATCGGCGGTATTTCGTTGAGATCAACCGCAGACGATCCGCGCCCGACCGATCCGTTAAGGTTAAGCAGCGCGGCGGTATGTCGACGCTTGCCGTTCACCAGCACCAGCACCTGATCAGGCGACAAACCGCGCAATGTGGCAGGGCGCAGCGAATCGGTGCCGTCAGTGAGCGAGGGCTGCGGAAAGTTGAACGACGGAACGAGTTGATTGAGCACCTTGTTGGTTTCGGTAAAACCCGAGGTCGTGAGCTGCTCGGCGGTGATGACATCGATGGGGACTGGGCTGTCAGCCACCGTACGGTCGCTAAGGCGACTCCCAGTCACGGTGATTGTATCGCCAGGATCCTCCTGCGGATTGGCGGGTGCCGCTTGAGCAAACGCCGGCGCGGCCGCGAGCAGCGCAATACCGGACGCCGTAGCGCCGAACAGTCGGGCGGTCGAATATGTCATCAAAAAAAAGCCCCCATATTCTCTTGGTGCAGGCCGGCCATTGCAGCCTCGACCTTATTTTGAACCATAGCCGCGACGGGCCATGTAACAATGATGCAATACAGCTGCCGGATAAATTCCATAATTGTTGTTGCCGCAATGCAACACTATCGCGACGCTCCCAACGCTTTGCTTGATGGTTGACACGCGGCGGCTGTTGGCATAGCTGACCAGCCTTTCCGCGTCGGTTCGCCGAGCGCGGGGTGATCTATTGGAAAGTGACTAGAGGCCATGTTCGCAGTCGTGCGCACGGGCGGCAAGCAATATCGCGTTGCCGCAGGAGACAAGATTGTTGTTGAAAAGCTTGCCGGTGAAGCTGGCGAGTCGATCACACTTGGCGACGTGCTGCTGGCCGGCGAAGGCGCTGAGCTCCAATCGGTTGAGGGTCTGACGGTAGCGGCCGAGATCATCGCGCAAGCCAAGGGCGAGAAGGTCATCGTCTTCAAAAAGCGCCGCCGCCATAATTATCGCCGCCGCAACGGGCATCGCCAGCAGCACACGATCCTCAAGATCGTGAGCATTGGTGCTGCGGACACGCAAAAGCCTGCCAAGGCGAAAAAAACCGCCGCTCCTGCCGAGTCCGAAAGCCCGGCCGCAGAAGCTTAAGTGCGCAAAAGATTTCGAGGAAGATAGACTATGGCACATAAGAAAGCAGGCGGCTCTTCGCGCAACGGTCGCGATTCAGCAGGTCGTCGTCTCGGCGTGAAGAAGTTCGGCGGACAGGAAGTCGTTGCCGGCAACATTCTGGTGCGCCAGCGCGGCACCAAATTCTACCCGGGCCGCAATGTCGGCATCGGCAAGGATCACACGCTGTTCGCGCTTACCGATGGCCGTGTGGAGTTCCACTCGGGCAAACTCGGCCGAACTTTCTGCTCGGTCGCCATGCCGGAAATGGCGATTGCCGCCGAATAACATCGGGTAACCAGCCGGGTTGCTCACCAGGGTGACCCGCAGGTCTTGGACACAAGACCCAACCAGACAAGGGAGACGGGTCACCCCGGCTCCCTTTTTTCATGCTCCCTCAACCGCCTTGTCGTCGACACGTCACGCAGATGTGCGAGCGGCTTGGCCAAGCGACGAGGAGAGTAGCAATGTTCGTTCGGACGCCCAGATTGACGTTGCGGCCCGGCTGGCCCGAAGACGCCGCCGCGATTACCCAGGCGATTGCGCATGAAGAGGTGGCGTTCAAGCTCGCCCGCCTCCCCTGGCCCTATGAAGAACGCCACGCCGCTGAGTGGCTCGCGCGCGAGCCCGCCACGCGCGGCGATGTAACACTCATGATTTTGGCGCATGAGGGGCCAGTTCCCCGGTTGGTCGGCGGGGTTGGCATTCACCCGGACGATCATGGCCATGAGCTTGGCTATTGGCTGACGCCAAGCGCGTGGGGGCGCGGCTATGCAACCGAAGCAGCCCGCGCGATGCTGGGGGTTGCGCGCTATGCCATGGGGCTGAAGCGGCTGAACTCGGGGCACTTCATCGACAATCCGGCCTCAGGCCGCGTGCTCACCAAGCTCGGCTTTCGCCGCGTCGCCGTTTCGCCCCGGCACTGCTTGTCGCTCGGGGTGGACAAGCCTTGTGCAGTAATGACGCTTGACCTTGCGGAGGAAGACCCGCGCACCGCGACCTTAATGGCGGCCTGAGCATCGCTCGGGCCGCCTTCGCCGGTATTTACAGAGGTTTGGGCGCAGCCGGATGCGCTAGACGGTTGCTTTCCGTGGGAAAACGGTTGCAAAGTCTGCTGGCAGACTGTGCGTAAAATGAAAATATGGGGCGTTACCTATCACCGTGTCGCTAGCACGCAGACGATTGAGTCCAGAGGAATCGCGCGACGCCGCGCTTGAGGCCGCACGCGCGCTGTTGCTAGAAGACGGTCCGCAGGGCGTGACGCTGAAGGCGGTCGCAGCGCGAATTGGCCGCACGCATGCCAACCTCCTGCATCATTTCGGGTCCGCTGCCGGTCTGCAAACGGCGCTGATGGCGCATATGGCCGAAACTATTGTCGCGACGATTGCGGCGGCCGTGATGCGCGCGCGCCACGGTGACCATGATCCGCGCGAGGTGGTCGACCTGACCTTTGACGCGTTCGGGAAGGAGGGCGCCGGCGCGCTCGCCAGCTGGATGATCTTGTCGGGCAACGAAGACGCGCTGAACCCGATTCTTGAGGCGATTCATAACCTTGTCGACCAACTGGCGCAGGACAAGGCGGCGCACGGCCCCGCGCTCCACGAAGAAACATTGGCGCTGGTGCTTTCGGCGCTGGGCGATGCGCTGCTTGGTGGCCCGATGGCCAAGGCGCTTGGCCTGCCACGCGGTGCCGCTCGCGAACTTGCGGTAAAGCAGCTTACCGCATCAAGAATCGCGGCCGGATTGCCGGTAAAGGTCTGAACTAGTGCCGCGCACACTGGATAAAGTGGCGCATTTGGCTAGATAGCGTGCATGCATTTTCTCGATCAGGCAAAGATTTTCGTGCGCTCCGGCGCGGGCGGCCCCGGCGCGGTCAGCTTTCGGCGCGAAAAGTTCATAGAATATGGCGGGCCGAATGGCGGCAATGGCGGCAAAGGCGGTGACATTGTCTTTGAAGCAGTCGCCGGGCTGAACACGCTTATCGACTTTCGCTACACGCAACATTTTCGCGCACCGCGCGGCAAAGGGGGCGCTGGCTCCAACCGAACCGGTGGCGGTGGCGACGATCTCGTCATCCGCGTGCCGGTTGGAACGCAGATCCTGTCGGAAGACAAGGAGCATGTGCTTGCCGACTTTACGGAGCCGGGCGTGCGCACCGTTTTCTTGCGGGGCGGCGATGGCGGGCGCGGCAACGCCAGCTACAAGACCTCCACCAACCGAACCCCGCGTCAGCACGGCACCGGCTGGCCAAGCGAAGAGGCCTGGGTGTGGCTGCGGCTGAAGCTGCTCGCCGATGCAGGATTGCTCGGGTTACCCAATGCCGGAAAGTCGACGTTCATCAACGCGGTGACGAACGCCAAGGCCAAGGTCGGCGATTATCCCTTCACAACCACGCGGCCGCAACTGGGCGTGGTCAGCCACCGCAACCGCGAATTTGTGGTCGCCGATATTCCGGGGCTAATCGAAGGGGCCGCTGACGGCGCTGGCATTGGCGACCGGTTCCTTGGCCATGTCGAGCGTTGCCGGGTGCTGCTGCACCTTGTGGACGCAACCGGGGACAACCCTGTGGAGAATTACCGGATAGTGCGTGGCGAACTCGACGCTTATGGCGCTGGTCTCACCGACAAGCCCGAAGTGATCGCACTCAACAAGATCGACGCGGTCGACGCCGCCGACGTGAAGAAAATCGCCGCCAAACTCAAGCGCGCGAGCAAGGCCGACGTGATGCTGCTCTCGGGCGCCGCTGGCACCGGGCTGGAAGCCGTTCTCGACCGGCTGGTCGAGGTGATTGGCCCTGCCGAAGCTGCCCCGGCGGCGAGCGCCGACGATGGCGAGCGCGAGGACGAGGAACCGGCGGCATGGTCGCCGATCTGAACGCGCTTTCGCCAAAGGCTTGCCCGCGCCTGGTCGTGAAGGTCGGTTCGTCGCTGCTGGTGACGCATGAGGGCACCGTGCGGCGCGACTGGCTGGCCACACTTGCCGCCGATATTGCCGGGCGGGTCCGGGCCGGGCAGCAAATTGCCATAGTCTCGTCTGGCGCCATCGCGCTGGGCGCGCGGCGGCTCGCGCTGCCCAAAGGCGGGCGGGCGAGCCTTGAAGATGCGCAGGCAGCGGCGGCCACGGGGCAAATCGCCCTGAGCCAGGTTTGGGCCGAGCTGCTTGGCGCGCAAGGCCTGATCGCCGCGCAGATGCTGGTGACGCTCGATGACCTTGAGGAGCGCCGCCGCTATCTCAACGCTGCCGCCACCCTCGGCCGGTTGATGAGCCTGGGTGCCGTTCCTGTCATCAACGAGAATGATTCCGTCGCGACCGAGGAAATCCGGTTTGGCGATAATGATAGGCTGGCCGCCCGGGTGGCGCAGGCGGCAGCGGCACAGGCCGTTGTGCTGTTGTCGGACGTCGACGGATTGTTCACAGCCAACCCCCTTACCGACACAAAGGCAGCGCTCGTCGAGCGAGTCGAGCGGATCGACGCCGCGATTGACGCGATGGCGAGCGCCGGATCAGCCTCCGGCATGGGATCGGGCGGCATGGCCTCAAAAATCGCCGCCGCGCGCATTGCGACGAGCGCGGGCATTACGCTGGTCATCGCGTCGGGCAAAATCGACCATCCGCTCGCGGCGCTTGACCAAGGCAGGGCGGCAACCCTGTTTTCGCCCGAGCGATCGGCGGGCGCGCGCAAGGCATGGCTTTCCGGCAGGCTGCGCGCCAAGGGCGCACTCCATGTCGATGCCGGCGCCGCACGCGCGCTTGGCGAGGGCAAGAGCTTGCTCGCACCCGGTGTGACGCGGGTCGACGGAGTGTTCGCGCGCGGTGATCTGGTCGCGATCCACGGGCCGGGCGGCGGCGCCATCGCGCGGGGCCTGAGTGAATATGACGCGGCCGACGCCGCGCTCATCATTGGCCACAAGCGCGAGGATCATGCGACCCTGCTTGGCTATGCCCCGCGCGCGGCGCTGGTTCACCGCAACCAGATGGTGCGCGCATGATGCTGGCGGTAACGGGCGGCACAGGGTTTGTCGGCAACGTGGTGCTGCGCCAGGCGGCAGAAGCCGGGCACCGCATCCGCGCGCTGACTCGGCGGGCGCAACCGCCGCGCGCGGGCGTTGACTGGGTCGAGGGTGCACTCGACGACGCCCGAGCGCTCTCTCGGCTGGTCGATGGCGTTGACGCGGTCATCCATGTTGCAGGCGTTACGACAGCACCTGATCGTGCAGGCTTTGCAGTAGGCAATATCGCCGGAACGCAAGCAGTGGTCACGGCCGCCAACGCCGCCGGCATCCGCCGCTTTGTGCATGTGTCGTCGCTGGCGGCACGGGAGCCGGGGCTGTCGATGTACGGCGAGTCCAAGGCCGCGGGTGAGCGGATCGTGGAAGGTTCGGCGCTCGACTGGGCGATTGTTCGCCCGCCTGCCATCTACGGGCCGGGTGAATTGCTTGACCTGTTCCGCATGGCCGCACGGGGCTTTGTGCTGCTGCCACCCGGCGGGCGGGCCTCCATCGTCGGGGTGGAGGATCTGGCCCGGTTGCTGCTTGCGCTTGCGTCGCCCGGTGCCCCGTCTGGCGTGCTGTATGAGGCGGACGACGAACGCCTCAATGGCTGGGATCACCGCGAGCTTGCCCGCGCGATTGGCGATGCCGTTGGCCGACCTGTCCGCCCGCTGCCAACCCCGCGCGCACTGATGACGCTCGCTTCGCTGGGCGACCGCATGGTTCGAGGAAAAAGCGCGCTGCTGACGGCTGACAGGGTGCGGTATTTCTGCCACCCGGACTGGACCGTCGCCCCCGCCAGGCGCCCGCCGCCTGATCTGTGGCGCCCGGCACAGGATACCCATGCAGGCCTTGCCGACACCGCAGCATGGTATCGCACGCAAGGGCTGCTATAAGCCTGCCGGAATGCCGCCGCATTTGACTGGCAAGGCACACCGTACAAGACCGTATCAAAGGACCGACATGAGCGACCGTAACGCTGTATTCGACACCGTGACTGCCCTTATCGAACCGTTCAACAAAAAGGGCGTGGCGTTGACCGAGGCGACCAGCTTTCAGGGCAATCTTGAGTGGGACAGCCTGACGGTAATGGATTTCGTGGCCGCCATTGAGGATGAGTTCGAGATCATCATCACCATGAACATGCAGGCCGAAATCGAAACCGTGGGCCAGTTGGTTGATGCCGTGATGAAGCTAAAAGGGTAACGATGATGGCAACCGCTCTCCTGACCCCTGCCCCTGCCCACGACCTGATGAGCAAGTTTGACGGGCTGATCGCCGAACGGCAGGCGCTCATCGATACTGGCGTGCGCGACCCGTTTGCCATCGTGATGGACGAGGTGAAATCGCCAACCGTCGCGGTCATCAAAGGCAAGGAGACCATCCTGCTCGGCACCTATAATTACATGGGCATGACCTTTGACCCGGACGTGATTCAGGCCGGCAAGGATGCGCTCGACAAGTTCGGCTCGGGCACAAATGGCAGCCGGATGCTCAACGGCACGTTTCGCGACCATGTCGAGGCCGAAGAGGCGTTGAAGGAATTTTACGGTACGTCGTCCGCCATGGTATTCTCGACGGGATATCAAGCCAATCTCGGGATAATCGCGACGATTGCCGGCAAGGGCGATTATGTGATCCTCGACGCCGACAGCCATGCGTCGATCTATGATGGCTGCGCGATGGGCAATGCCGAAATCGTGCGGTTCCGCCACAATTCGGTGGAAGATCTCGACAAGCGGCTGGGCCGACTGCCGGTTGATGCGCCAAAGCTTGTGGTGCTCGAAGGGGTCTATTCAATGCTCGGCGACATAGCGCCGCTGAAGGAAATGGTCGCGGTTGCCAAGCGGCACGGGTGCATGGTGCTGGTCGATGAGGCGCATTCGATGGGCTTCTTCGGCGCGCATGGCCGCGGGGTCTATGAAGACCAGGGGCTTGAGGGTCAGGTCGATTTCGTGATCGGCACCTTCTCAAAATCGGTCGGCACGGTTGGCGGCTTTTGCGTTTCGAACCACCCCAAATTTGAGGCGGTGCGCATGGCGTGCCGGCCTTACATATTTACCGCGTCGCTGCCGCCCTCGGTCGTGGCGACCGCTGCCACATCCATCCGCAAGCTGATGTTCGCGCATAACAAGCGCCAGCATCTGTGGGAAAACGCCCGCTCGCTGCATGGCGGCCTGGCCGCGATGGGCTTCAAATTGGGCACCAAGACGCCGGAATCTGCCATTGTTGCGATCATTCTGGACGACCAGACTCAGGCGGTGGCGATGTGGCAGGCGCTGCTCGAAGACGGGCTCTACGTGAACATGGCGCGGCCGCCGGCAACGCCTGCCGGCACCTATCTGCTGCGCTGCTCGCTGTGTGCCGAGCACAGCCCGGCGCAAATTGCGGCCGCACTCCAGATGTTCGAGGCGGCCGGGCGCGCGGTGGGTGCGATCGACTGAGGCCAGGCGACGCCTTTCCCCGCGTCGATCAAACCGTTAGTGTCGCCAGCAAATGAGCGAGACCGACACCGAGATCGATACCGACGCGCGCGCACGGCCCGGCTTGAGCTGGCAGGTGACAATGCTTGTCGCGACCGCGCTGCTTGGCGTCGCTGTGATGGGCGCGCTCATTACCATCCTGAGCAACGCCAACCGCCAGCGCGACGCAGCGCTAACCTGGCAGACCCACAGCTTTGACGTGATGATCCTGGCGCGCACGCTATCTGGCACAGTCGCTCGCGCCGAAGCGGCGCTCGGCCGCTATGTCATCAGCGGGGATCGGCAATTGGGCGTGATCTACAACGACGAGTGGGAAAATGCCGGCGCCCAAATCGACCGCCTGGCAAGCCTCACCCGGGACAGCGACCGGCAGCAGGCGCAGATGGATGAGGTGCGCCGCGCTTACACTGATCGTGGAAACGAGCTGGCGCAGATTGCGCTCAGCACGCGCTATGAAAAAAACGCCCAGGCGCTGGCGCTATATTATCGCGCGCGCAGCTCGCCCTCGCTCAAGCAACTCGACACTATGCTCGACAAGGTCATTGATCTTGAACGACAACTGCTCTCCCAGCGCACCGAAGAGGCGCGGCGCCTTGCCGCCCGGTCGGGCGAAATCGTGCGCTGGCTGATCGGGTTCGGCATCGCGCTCGTGGTCGGCACGATTGCGCTGGGCTGGCTGACGGTCACGGTGCTCGCAAGGCGGCAGCTCGATCTTGCCGAAACCGAGGCGGAACGCGAGCGCGCGCAGAAACTACAAGCGGCAGTCACCGAGGCGACCGCTGAACTGCGCCAGCAGGCAGCTGAACGCCAAGCCGCTGAGGAAAAGCTGCGGCAGGGGCAAAAGATGGAGGCCGTTGGCCAGCTTACGGGCGGTATTGCACATGATTTCAATAACATGCTGGCGGTTGTTCTTGGTGGACTGGAGCTTGCTAAACGCCGGATGAGCACTACGCACCCGGCGCTTCGGCATATCGAGAATGCCACCGAAGGCGCTAATCGCGCAGCGACGCTGACCCGTCGGCTATTGTCGTTTTCTCGCGCCGAAGCGCTGCTGCCAACCGCGATCGAACCGGCCGACCTTATCAGCGGCATGGTCGATCTGCTGGATCGCACGCTCGGCGACGCGATCGCCATTGAAACAAGCGTGCAGTCCAGCGACTGGCACATCTGGGCCGACCGTCATCAGATTGAGAACGCAATTTTGAACCTGGCCGTCAACGCGCGCGATGCCATGGACGGGCGCGGCACGCTGGCCATAAGGGCGGGCGGGCAGGTGCTGCGTTCTGGGGAAATTGGCCAGTGCAAACCGGGCGACTATGTCACGATCTGCGTAACCGACACGGGCATTGGCATGACGCCGGACGTGCTGGAGCGGGTGTTCGAGCCATTTTTCACCACCAAGCCGGTGGGCAAGGGCACCGGGCTTGGGCTGAGCCAGATTTTCGGCTTTGTTCGGCAATCACAAGGCGAAATCACTATCGTATCGCGCGTGGGGGAAGGCACGGCAGTTACCCTGTTCCTGCCGCGCCACAACGGCTGCATCGACGCACCCGCGCAACCCGACACCCTTGATGCAGGCGTCGCGTCTGCCAGGCCCCAGACGCTCAATGTGCTCGTCGTGGAAGACGACCCCCGCGTCTTGCAAACCAGCGTTGAGGGGCTGGCGGCGCTTGGTCATATTGCGACGGCATGCGGCGACCCGCTGGCAGCACTTGCCATGCTCGACCGCGACGGCCCGTTTGACCTGATTATCTCAGACGTTCTGATGCCGGGCCAGACCGGGCCGGAGCTGATCGCCGAGGTGCGCGCTCGCCACCCCGAGCTGGCGGTGCTGTTCGTCACAGGATTTGCAGGCGAGGCTGGCGGCGCCGAGGAGTTTGGCGGGCACGCCGTGCTCCGCAAACCGTTTACGTTAGCGGCACTTGACCGTGCGATTGCCAAAGCGGTTGCGGTCAGCCGATCCGCCAGCCCTGTTTTGGCAGCGGAATGATATTTACAGGCTGACGCCGCGCTGTGTCGCCGATATAGCATGGTCATGCGGCCCCGCTGCATCGCCTCTGTTCCCGCTTTAAGGCCGCGCAGCTTCGCATGACTTCGATCGACCGCTACATGGCACGGCTAATTGCAGTGCCGCTGATTTCCACGCTCACCATATCGGCGATGCTGCTGGTACTTGACCGGATGCAGCGGCTGTTCTCCTTCGTCGCGACGGAAGGTGGACCGATCAGCGTGGTGTGGCGGATGCTGGCCAATCTGTTGCCGGAATATCTGGGCCTTGGCATTCCCATCGGGCTGCTACTCGGCGTGCTGTTTGCGTTCCGGCGACTGGCGACAACGTCTGAGCTAGACGTGCTGCGCGCGGTCGGTGTGGGCTATGGGCGGTTGCTGCGCGTCCCCTATATGTTTGCGATTGGCCTGGCGATATTGAACCTCGCGATCGTTGGCTTTGTGCAGCCCTATGCGCGCTATGCCTATGAGGGTTTGCGCTACGAACTGCGCACCGGGGCGCTGGGTGCGTCGATCAAGGTGGGGGAATTCGCGCATCTGGGCGACCGGATGACGATGCGCATCGAGCAAAGCCGCAACGAGGGGCGGAACCTGACCGGCATCTTTGTGAATGCGCGCGCAAAGGACGGTAGCTGGCTCGCCGTCACCGCAAAGTCCGGGCAGTTTCTGGCCACCGATGACCCGGACACCATCATCTTCCGCCTGTCCGAAGGGCGACTCATTCATTCAGGGCCGGGCATTGCGACGCCGCGCGTGCTGACGTTCAGCTCGCACGACTTGCCGATCGACCTGCCCAAATTCGGCAATTTCCGCATGCGTGGCGGTGCCAATCTTGAGCTGACCATCCCAGAACTCGCGCGTATCGGCGGAGACCGTTCTGCATCAATGGAAGCACGCGACACGAGCCGTGCCGCGCTCCATTTCCGGCTGGTGGAGGTGGCGACGATGTTCCTCCTGCCCATGCTGGCGCTGGCGCTCGGCGTGCCGCCCAAGCGATCATCATCGGCGCTTGGTGTATTTCTGTCGATTGTGATGATCGTGACGTATCACAAGGTCAACGAATATGCAGAGGGCGTTGGCAGCCTGGGAATCGTCGATCCCTTCATTGCGCTGTGGGTGCCGTTTCTGGTGTTTGCAGCGCTTGTCATCTCGATGTACCGCACCATCGCTTATGTGCCGGGCGGGCAACCAATTGCGGGATTTGAGCGGGTGTTCGCGCGGCTGGGTAAGCTGCTTGCCGCGCTGCTGCCGGGTCGGCGCGGCCGGGGTGCGGCGTAATGGCAGCAAGCTTTTTCCCGTCGCGCACGGTCGCCATTTATATCGCGAGGATGTTCCTCATCCGGACACTGGCCATTCTGGCAGCGGTCGCGATGGTGCTCCAGGTCCTTGATCTGTTGAGTGAATCGGGCGTCATCCTGGCCTACAAAGGAAACGGCAACGCCGAGGTTGTGCGCTATGTGAGCTTGCGCCTGCCGGAGATCATTTCGTTCCTGCTGCCGTTTGCGGCGCTGCTCGGCACGATTATCACGCTCAGCACGCTGAACTATAACAGCGAAGTCATTGCAATGAAGGCGTCGGGGCTGTCGGCGCATCAGGTGCTGGCCCCGTTGCTCATCGCAAGCCTGGGCGTTGCTGCGGTTTCCTTCGCGTTCAACGACCGGATTGTGGCCCGTGCGAGCGCTACGCTGAACCGCTGGAAAAAGGTCGACTATGCGCCGCTGTCCGTCGACCGGGGGGAGCGACTGAACGTGTGGGTGCTTGACGATGGCGACATCATCGAAGCTGCGCGCGCAAGTGGCGTTGGTCCGGCAACGGTGCTGCGCAATGTTGCTATCTATGAACGTTCGGACGGCTTGTTGCGGAACATCGTCCGCGCGCCGACCGCCCGGTTTGATAATGGTAGCGGTCTGGTGCTCGCCAACGCCACCTTGTTCAACGTCGATAGCGGCAAATTGCGCGCCATCGGCACCTACCGCGCCGATCATGGCGTGCGAGCAGACCAGTTCGCGATTACCAATGTCGATGCCGATGGGCTGTCGTTTGGCGCACTGCGCTCGGCGATCCGCGATTTGTCGCAATCGGGCCGCCCGACCAAGGCGCTTGAAGGCTCGATGTGGCACAAAATCTCCAGCCCGCTTTCGGCGATGCTGATGCCGCTGCTGGGCGCGGTCGCAGCATTTGGCATTGCCCGGTCCGGCAAGCTTTTCGTGCGCGCGGTCATTGGCATGGCGCTGGGCTTTGCCTATTTCGTTGCTGACAATTTTGCGCTGTCGATGGGGAGCCTGGGCGCATACCCGCCGTTTCTGGCAGCATGGGCGCCGTTTCTCCTGTTTCTCTTTATCGGCGAACTGGTGCTGATCCGTACCGAGGAATAGTCACCTAACGCGCGGGCCGAACGCCCATCGTGCTGGCCGCCAGCCGATACACAAGCCCGGTCAGCCCGCGATAATTCGCCTGCTGATACAGCGATTGTGCGCCCAGCACCGATGACAAGCGGCGGTGCGCCTCGCCAAGATGGTGATACGGCACGCTGGGCAACAAATGGTGCAGCGCATGATATCGCAGGCCAACTGGCGCCCAGATGAACGGCAGCATGCCCGGCGGCGGCACGTTCACGCTATCAAGATACTGCGCCGTTACCGACATTGGCTCGCCCTCATTTTCCCACAAATGCGCAACCAGCGTGCGCACCTGATTGATGACGGCCAGCCCCGACGCGACGCCGAGGAAAATGAGGAACGCGCGCAGCGGCACCACGCCCGTCGCCACCAGTGCGATAAGGCTCAGCGCCCACAGGCTCGCGCCCGCCGCCTGCCACTGCCAGTCGCGTTTCAGCTGCCCCTCTGGCGGGCGGCGGCGAAAGCCTGGGTTAATCGACAGCGCCGAATAGCAGGCGATGACACGCGTTCGCACCGCCGGAAACACCAGCGAGAGCGGGCTCAACACCGCAAAGCGAAACAGCAACGCCACGGGTGCCAGCATGGCCGCACCGACAAACACCGGCAGCGACCAGGGCTTCATCAGCGCCAGCGGCAGATATTCAGGATCTTCCGCCGTGCCATAACGCGTGCGCGCATGGTGCAGCGTGTGGACGCCTTCATACATGAACGACGGCACCAGCAGCGGAATCCCCATCAGCAAGTTCCAGCCGAGATGAAAACCGGGCACGGACGAGGGCTTCACGTGCGTCAGCTCATGAATGAAGCTGCTGCCGCGATACAGCGCGAGTACCGCAATTGCGCCTGCGAGCACCGCCCAGCCCCCAAGCGCGGGCATCATGGCGGCAAACAGCGCGGCATACCCAACCGCTACTGACACAACAAAATCGATCCAATATATCGCCGGGTTGGCCTTTTGCAGGTCACGCGTCTGTTCGACCGCGGCGCGCAGCATCGCCATGTCGTCGGCCACCCGCGCGCGCGCGCGCTCCGCAACTGGCGCGGCCGCCAGGGTATCAGCCTCAGGCCCGTCAAACGTGGTTGAAGTCATCATGAAGGCGCCTTTGCCGATGGATCATGGCCGCAAGGTGGCAATATGGGGGCTTGGGCAGCAATCACCAACGCTGCCCCCTCCCAGCACTGTTCCATCATATCGCAGGCGCTTGACTTGGCCTGCGGGACACGTGACGTGAAAGACCGGCTTTTCATTAGGGGCTTCCGCTTTGGCCACAACATCCGCGACCATTCGCCCAATCAGCACCAAGGCCGACCGCAAGGCCTTTGTAGAACTGGCATTTCGGCTGAACGCGGATGATCCGCATTGGGTGCCGCCACTGCGCCAAGAGGCACTTGGCCTTATCACGCCCGAAAAGAATGGCTGGTTCAGCCATGCCAAGGCGCAGCTGTTTCTCGCCGAACGCGGGGGCAAATCCGTAGGGCGGATTTCAGCGCATATCGATACGCTCGCGCTGGAAATGCCAGCAGACCGCGGCTTCGGCCCCGGCACTGGCTTTTGGGGGCTGCTCGACGCCGAGGACGAGGCGACCACGCACGCGCTGATTAAGACCGCCGAAGACTGGCTGCGAGGCCAGGGCATGACCAGGGCGCTGGGACCAGTCAGCATGTCAATCTGGGAGGAGCCGGGCCTGCTCATCAAGGGCCATGATCATGCCCCCACCGTCATGATGGGCCATCACAAGCCGCATTATCAGGGCTGGATTGAGGCCGCGGGCTATCTGCCGGCCAAGCAGGTCATGACCTATGAGCTCGACATTTCCGTCCCCTTCCCGCCAATCGTCAACCGCATCATCCAGTCGGGCGAAAAGAATCCGCGCATCGTGGTCCGCGAGGTCGACAGGAACAAGTTCCAGCAAGAAGCCGAGATCATCCTGGCCATTCTGAACGATGCCTGGTCGGACAATTGGGGCCATGTCCCGCTCACCCAGCCCGAGATTGACGATGTCGGCAAGAAATTGAAGCCAATCGTTTTCAACGACCTGATCCGCGTCGCCGAGCTGGACGGAGAGCCGGTGGCGTTCATGATTGCGCTGCCGGACCTTAACGAGGCGACGAAGTCGCTGGGCGGCAACCTGTTCCCCCTCGGCTGGGCAAAACTGCTGTGGTGGCTGCGCAAACCCCGCGTGCGCACGATGCGGGTGCCCCTGATGGGGGTGGTGAAGCGGCTGCAATCATCGCGCATGGCAAGCCAGCTCGCCTTCATGATGATCGAGTATATTCGCGCCGCCTCATATGAAAAATACGGCGCGACGCGTGGCGAAATCGGCTGGGTGCTGGATGACAATCAAGGCATGAAATCGATCGCCGAGACGATCAATAGCCACGTCAATCGCGTGTACCAGATTTACGTCAAGCCACTGTGACTGGCTGAAAACAGGCACCCGATTCCAGGGCAGAGCGCAGCACCGGGGGTGACGCGATTGAGGCCAAGAGCGCGGCCCCTATCACAATGGAGGCTCTTGTGTAGCGCTCAAGCGGGGGGCTGTGCCACGACCCGTCGGCCAACGCCGCCTCAACAGAGCCCCTGGCAGCCGAGGCGGTGCAGGCAGGCGCAATAGCTGCGATCTTCGGCAATAAGGTGCGCAACCGCGGCGGCAGAGGAGGCCAATTCGACAACAAGCCGCAAAGATCTGGTCAGCAGTCGCATCTTTCAGCAGTCGATGTCACTGGTCGCGCAGCTTTGCCCATGTCGGCGCATGGTCGCTCGCCTTTTCTAGCCCGCGATAGTTCTTGTCGACGCCGGCATCGACCAGCCGGTCCGCCGCCTGGGGGCTGAGCAACACATGGTCGATGCGAAAACCGGCATCACGCTGCCAGGCGCCCGCCTGATAATCCCAGAAGGTCCACACGCCGCCATAAGGATGGCGGGTTCGCAGGGCATCGGTCCAGCCCTGCGCCAGAAGCGCGCGAAAGCCGGCGCGACTTTCCGGCTGCATCAGCGCGTCATCCTGCATCGCGATCACCGAGAAACTATCATCGTCGTTGGGGATAACATTATAATCCCCGGCCAGCACCACCGGTCGTTCCTCGCCGAGAAGGGTCCGGGCGCGCGCGGCAAGCCGGTCGATCCAGCGCAGCTTATAGTCGAATTTCGGCCCAGGCTGCGGGTTTCCATTGGGCAGGTAAATCGACGCGACAACGACCCCGTGCGCCTCAACCTCGACATAGCGGCTGTGATCGTCCTCGGTCTCCCCCTCAAGCCCGCGCTGGCGCTCGACCGGGTCCATACCGCGCGCGAGCACCGCCACACCGTTGAACGCCTTTTGCCCGTGCCAGATCGCGCCGTAACCAGCGGCGCGAATCTCCGCCTCGGGAAAGGTCTCGTCGCTGGACTTGAGTTCTTGGAGGCAGATGATATCGGGCGCCTGCTCTGCCAGATAGTCGAGTAAGCGCGGCAAGCGCGCCTTAATGCCATTCACATTATAGGTGACGATCTTCAACGCAGATCAAACCGCAAAGCTTGCGCCACAACCACATCCCGAGGCGGCATTGGGATTTTCGACACGAAACGCGGTGCCTCCAAGCGTCTCGACAAAATCCACCGCGCACCCGCGCACGAGATCAATACTTACCGCATCGACGACGAGCCGCACGCCGTCGTGTTCGGCAACCATGTCGTCTGCCGCGACCACGCTCTCAAGTCCGAACCGGTACTGAAAGCCCGAACAGCCGCCGCCATCGACCGACAACCGAAGAATCGCGGGTTTGCCCTGGCGCTCAGCAATTGCGGCAACGCGCGCAGCAGCTGCAGCGGTCAAAGAAACTTGGGAAGCAGCATGAACAGTCATGCACAAGAGATAGGCGGTCGGCAACGGCAGGGCAACCGTCCACCGCGATCTATCGCTTTCCCAACCTCAATCGCCGGAATCATCTCCACCAACAGCAATGCCGGGGTTCTTGGCCACGGTTTGCGCCGTCTGGAGATAATCTGCATTCTGGAGGAAGGGCATCGGGTTGACCGCCTGACCATCGATCCGCACTTCATAGTGCAGATGGCTGCCAGTCGAACGGCCCGTGGAGCCCATCAACGCGATGAGCTGGCCACGGACTACCCGCGTATTTGCCTGCACCAGCAGCCGCGACAGATGGCCGTACCGCGTTGAAATACCGCGACCATGGTTGATCTCGACAAGGTTGCCGTAGCCGCCAGTGCGCTCGGCGCGCGACACAATCCCGTCAGCAGTGGCATAAATCGGCGTACCAACGGCGCCGGGAATATCCACGCCAGCGTGCATGGCGGCAGACCCGCGGAAGGGATCACTACGCACACCGAAAAAGCTCGTAAAGCTCACATTCTGCACCGGCTGTGCGGCCGGGATGGCAATTGCCGCGCGTTCAACCGTGTCGAGCTTCTTCCAGGTCTGGAACAGCGCGCGGAACTGCGCGTCAGCCTGCGCTTCAATCGTTGATTGGTTGACGGCCACGGGTTCATAAGGTCCCCCAACCCCGCCACTTGCCTGAACGAGCCGCTCCGGCGCGATGCCGACCCGGCGGTATTTGGCAATCGCCTGTTGATAGCGTTGCTCGGCCACATCGCGGACCTGCGCCGCCAGTGCCGCCTGCCGGCTTTCGACCCTGGCAAACCGCGCGCCAACATCTTGCGCAATTGCTGCCGTCTGCGCATCGAGCGACGGCGGGTTAGCAGCAAGCTCTGCTGGTTTCTTTCCGGTGAGCACGGCAGCGATAAATGCCTGCCGGGCCTCCACGCGTGACGCGCGCACGTCGGTTGCATGTTTGATGGCTGCGACACTGGCCTGCATGGTCTGCAGCTTGGTCTGGAGCTGGGCAAGTTTGGCTTCGGCCGAGGACGGGGGTGTTAGAACACCGGCCATCTGGACCGCCATAGCCGCGGCATTGGCGGCACCAAATGCCGAAAAGCACAGCGCAATGCCAGCGATGCCGGCAAATGCTGCCTGCGTGCGCCCGGCAATGCTGAACCGACGAAGGTCACGTCCATCGTGAACAATGACATCCCGCGTTTTGAACATGTCGCGGAGCGTCGAACCAATGTTCGCGATCAAAAACGGCATCATATTTTTGCTAATCCCTGACGACCCGATCGGTTAAGCCGATTTCCGGCCTTCCCCAATATTTCCGACAGGCGCGTGCCGTCCGGTGACGCTATGTGACAAATTGTCGTGCGCCACGGCAATAGATGTTTCACAATCTCAGGATAGGCTGAGTGCGTCACGCGGCGAGTCGTTGAACGACGCGCAACTTGTGGCGCTTGTGCTGCCAAAAATGGCTCCCGCAACCATCGTTACGGAGCCGAATCAATCATAATTGGCGTCTCCAAGGCCCGGTCCGCCGATGAAATCGGGGGTCGGCCCGCGCGGTTACTGGGACAGCGCTCGAGCGGCTGCCAGTACCTCCACCACATGCCCCGGCACTTTCACCTTGCGCCATTGCCGCACCAGCAGCCCATTGGCATCGAACAGAAACGTCGCACGCTCGATACCCATATAGGTTTTGCCATACATGCTTTTCTCTACCCAGACGCCGAATGCTGCCATCAGGGCGCCGTCCTCTCCATCCGTCGCAAGCGGAACGGTGAGGCCGTATTTGGCCACAAACTTCGCGTGCTTGGCCGGCGGATCTTTCGAGACCCCAATTACCGCCACCCCAACTGCCTCAAAAGCTGCAAGTTCAGCCGAAAAGTCCTGCGCTTCTCGCGTGCACCCGGGCGTGTCATCCTTCGGATAGAAATACACCACCAGTGGCTTGCCCGCATAAGCGCGCAGCGTCGTGGTGCTGCCGTCGCCGAGCACCAGCGCGACATCGGGAATCGGCTGCCCCTCACTCAATCCACCCATCGTCTAGCCTCCTGAAATCTGCTGCCAACACCGCGTGACATCCTGCCTTGTCGCATCAAGCCGTGCAATCACCGCTTCCCAGTCTTGCAGTCCGGATGCCGCGATCAACAGGGACCGGGTGGCTGGCGCCGGAGGCTGCGAGTCTGGCGCAACCAGCCGCAACATCGGCAGCAATCCCATCAGAAAATCATGCGCCGCGATCATTGATGGTGGCAACAGCTGCGCCTGTACCAACGCCGCAATCGCGTGCCCGAGATCAGGGTTGAGGCCCGAATGATGCACCAATTGTGTAACGTGGACCGCAAATTCCAGATCGACTAATCCGCCCGGCAACAACTTCACGTCCATTGGCCCGGATGGCGGCTTGTTGATAGTGATCTCAGCGCGCATCGCCAGGGCATCTGCAACGATGTCGCGCGCTGCCCGAGCGCCCCCCAACACCGCCGCAATATCGAGCGACACCGCGGCGCGCGCCGCAGTCGACCCAAATACTGGTCGGGCGCGCGTGAGCGCCATATGCTCCCACGTCCAGGCGCTTTCTCGCTGATAACGCGCAAACCCCTCGGTCGACACAACCAGCGGCCCCTGCGCGCCAGAAGGTCGCAGCCGCGTGTCGATGTCATAGAGCGGCCCGGACGCGGTCGGAACCGACAGTGCCGCGGTCAACCGCTGCGCCAGCCGGTTGTAGTATAATACCGCGCCCAGCGGCTTCTTTCCGTCAGATTCAGTGGCGTAATCGCCTGTAAACAGATAGATGAGATCGAGGTCGGAGGCATGCGTCAACGCACCGCCACCCAGCCGCCCGAGCGCCAGAATCACCAGCTCGCTATCCCGTACGCGCCCATGGCGCCGCTCAAAATCGGTGATGGTCGCCTGCGCCAATACGTCAATCGCAGCTTCGGCCAGGCTGGCATAGTCGCGCGACACCTCCCGCGCCTGCCGCGCACCGGAAATGAGTTGCACGCCGAGCGCAAACCGCGTTTCGCCAACCACGCGCCGCACATGGTCAAGCACGTCCTGATAGTCCGCACTGCCCGCGCCCCAATGTGCGGGCGGCTGCATCGCCGCCGCCAGCGTTTCGACCGGACCAATCGGCGCAAGCGCGGTTGCGTCGATCAACCCGTCGAGCAACGCCGGGCGGCGACCCAGCGCATCGGCAAGCGGCGGGGCATGGCAGAGGATCGCGGCAAGCAGGCTCGCCAGCGATGGTCGCGCCTCCAGCAGCCGGAACAGATTGATTGCGCTCGGTAACCTGGCGAGAATTCGGTCGAGCCGGATCAGCGCCGATCCAGGATCAGGGGCCTCGCCAAATGCAAGGACGAGGGTTGGCAGCACTGACTCCAGCGCCTCTCGTGCTGCCATGCTCCGCAGCGCCGGGTAGCTCCCAGACCGCCAAGTTTCGACTCGGCCAACTGCCGGCTCGAGCATCGACGCCGCAAAACCGGCCTGCTCCAGCCCATCGGCAAGCCGCACCCGGTCGCGCGACAAGGCATTGCCGCCATCCGGTTCAAGCGAATCGTAAATTGCGGCCACCCGCTGCGTCGGCCCGCCCAACGCCGCGATGAGCGCTTTGCCATCGTCAAAGCCGGAAAGCGCTGCCAGGCCATCCAGCGCAGCGCCTGTTGGCAGACTGTGCGTTTGCCGATCATCGACCATCTGAATGCGGTGCTCGATGGTGCGCAGCAGCGTGTAGGCGTCGCCCATCGCCGTGGCATCACTGTCCGCGATGAAGCCCTGTGCGGAGAGAACGGCCAGTGCATCGCGGGTGCCCGGCGCACGCAGCCCGGGCGCACGACCGCCATGGATCAACTGATGGATTTGCGCAAAAAATTCGACCTCGCGGATGCCGCCGCGGCCGCGCTTCAGGTCAAAGCCGGGGCCCAGTATTTGCCCTTGGGCATGGTGATCGCGAATCCGCCGTGAGATGCCACGAATTTCAGCAATCGCCCCAAAGTCGAGCGCACGGCGCCATACAAACGGCTGAATCGCGCTAAGAAACCTGGCACCAAGCGCCAGATCACCTGCCGCTGCGCGCGCCCGAATGAACGCGGCGCGCTCCCAAGCCAGCGCCTGCGATTCGTAATGGCAGATTGCCGCCTCGACCGGAAGGGCAATTGGCGTGATCTCCGCTGCCGGGCGCAGCCGCAGATCAACGCGCAGGACATAGCCGTCGCCATCGCGCGCCTGAAGCAATTCGACGACCCGGCGCGCGATTCGGACGGCGGCGTCTTCGGGCGCTTCACGCGGGCGACAGGGCAGCGCATGCGGATCAAACAGCAAAATCGGGTCGATGTCGGATGAATAATTGAGCTCAAAGCTGCCCTGCTTGCCCAGCGCAATCGCGACAAAGCCAACCGGCTCCGCCCCCGGCGTCCGCTCCCCAATCGCCGCCGCGATCGCCGCATCAAGCGCATAATCGGCAAATCGCGTGAGCGCGCCGGTCACCACCGTCAGGTCGAGCACCCCAGCAAGGTCACCAATCGCGACCACCAGCGCAAGCCGCCGTCGTTCAATCCGCAGGCGCTTGCCGACCGGCATGTCAGCGTCATTAAGGTAGATCCTCGCGATATCGGGCAATACCCCGTCTGCCAGTTGCCGCGCCAATATGGGCTCACGCTCCATCACCATCGCGAGAAACGGCGCGTGCACCGTTGCCCGCGCAACGGCCGCGTTTATCGCAGCAGCGGTCATGCGGTAATCGCCCAGATCGACCCAGTCATCAGGCCAGCTTGCGAGAGTCGGTTGAGCGCCGGGGACAAAAATGGCAACAAAATCGGCATTGCACCGTTCATACCGATATGAAACGCGGTTGTCCCTGCGAGACTCCACACGTCGGCGGTGTGCTGATCCGCCGACCACGCATCGAGGATTTGGTTGGCGGCGCCTTGCGCGAGAGCTTTGTCCCGACCGACGATATCCCCAGCGACATTGGCGCGCTTTTGGAGAGATTGAACACTATCGACGGACCCCCGGCCCGCTGAGCACGATCAGCGGCCGCGACTGAACGTGTCGACATCATCCATTATCGATTGCAGCGCGCTCTTGCCATCGCCGGGTTTTTGGCTGCGGCGCGACGGCAGCGCGCCGCCGCTCAGCAGGGCTTCCAAAGCAGTCCGGCCGCGCGCGACGCGGCTTTTGATCGTGCCCACGGGCACCTGGCAAATTTCGGCCGCCTCTTCATACGCAAACCCGCCCGCACCAACCAGGATCAACGCCTCGCGCTGCTGCGTTGGCAGCTGCAACAAGGCGCGCTGCAGATCGCCGAGCTCAACCTGTTTGTCCTGTGCCGCCGGTGCCGAAAGGATACGTTCTGCCGCTAAATCGTCCCATTCCCCGCGAAAACGGTTGCGGCGGATCTGCGACAAATAAAGATTACGCAGAATAATGAAGGTCCAGGCCCGCATATTGGTGCCCGCCTCAAAACGGCTGCGCGCCGCCCATGCCTTCATCAACGTTTCCTGAACCAGATCATCGGCGACATCGCGGTTGCCCGATATCGACCGGCCAAATGCGCGCAAATGGGGAATGACCTGCGCGAGCGCCGCCTTGAAGTCGGCATCGCCAAGCGCCAGGCGTGGCGGCATTACGGGCGCGTCATCGGCATTTGCCGATGCGCCGGTGTTATCGGCCTGGAACGATTTGTCGGTCATGCAGACATCGCCTGCTGTTGAACTGCACCGATCATTACGAAAGTTCGCCCCCAAAATGCAGCCAGGCAACGAGCGCTGCGCTTTCGTCTTTTAACCCGCGAGGATCGTTTTGGGTCCGCAACTTTTTCTTAATGCGCTGGTACGGTTGCCTCGTCAAAAAACAGTGCCTGCGCGATTGCCGCCTTCACGGTCGCCCGCTGGAAAGGCTTGGTGATGAGAAAAGTTGGTTCGGGGCGTTCGCCGGTCAGCAACCGCTCGGGGAAGGCGGTGATAAATATCACCGGCACCGAGAAATGCGCAAGGATTTCCCTCACGGCATCAATACCCGAGCTGTCGTCGGCGAGCTGGATGTCGGCGAGCACCAGACCGGGCCGATCCCCCATCGCCAGCGCTACGGCTTCGTCACGGGTTACCGCGACCCCGGTCACGTCATGGCCCATGTCGCGAACCAGCGTTTCAACATCCATGGCGATAATCGGCTCGTCCTCAATGATGAGCACGCGCGCGCGGGTCTGGTTATCAATTTCGGCCAACGCTTCGTCGATCAACGGCTTCATCTCTGCGGGTTCGGCGCCAATCAGATACGCAGCATCTTCTCGCGTAAACCCTTCCATCGCGGTGAGCAGCAGCGCCTGACGCGACAACGGCGTCATCCGGGCCAGGCGCGCGCGCGCAATCGATTCAGCGCTTTGGGCAGGGTCTGCTCCGGTCGCGTCCAACTCATCAGCATTTGCCGAGTTCCAAATCGCTTGGAACATCCGGTACAGCCCAAGCCTGGGCTCGACCGCTGCGGGAAATTCTTCCGGCGCCGCGACGATCGCTTCCAGCGCTGCCCGCACATACCGGTCGCCCTGTGCCTGGCTCCCCGTCAACGCTCGGGCATAGCGCCGCAAAAACGGAAGATGCGGCGCAAGCTGTTGTCCAAGAGACATAATTCTTTTCACTCCCCATAGCGCCGTGCTGGCAATACCGCGCCGCGCCCGCACCAAGCAAGCCATTCGCCATGCTGCCCGAAACAGACAAAAACTTTTGCCGGCGAAGACGGAACTATCAGCACGCATTTTTGTTTCATCGAAGCATGAGAGTTTGATTGACAAGGCGCAGGCCAGCTTATGGAATGCAGCGTAGCCGCGCTTTTCCTGTCCGGACAGGGAAGGATGTATGATTAGTCTAAAAGGGGGTTTGCGTTGACGTCTAAGAATGCAGGGCCTGAGAGGCGGCGCTTGGCCAGAGCGGTAACCCCAGATGATAGCGCTGCCGATGCCGATGCGGGAACCAGGTCCATCGAGCGCCGCGGGCACGACGCTGGCGTAGCGCTGCGCTCCGCCTATCAGGCAATGGTTGACGAGGACATTCCGCAGGAGCTGCTCGATCTCCTGAGCAAGCTCGACTAACCACGTGTGGCCGATCATGTGCCGGCCCATCGCGGCCCAGCCCCCTTCACTCTCCCACGCCGACTTCCGACCAGCGCCAAGCTGCTGCTGACATTGAGCGCTGCTCTATTGCCGCTCGCGCTGCTGGCAGTCGCCTCGGCGCTGTGGACGCAACGCGCGGCATCTGCTGAGAGCCAGGCACGGGTGGCGACCGCGGCGCGACAAAGCGCGCGGGCACTTGCCGTCGAGCTCATCAGCGATATGTCCGCGCTGCGCATTGCTGCGCGTGCGCTGCGGCGAGACAGCGACGATGCGTTAAGCTGCGTCCGCGCCAGCAGCGTGTTTTCCGATCAGGTGCCGCGTGGCGTCCGCTTCGTCATCAGCGATGCGCGCGGCCGGGTCTTGTGTGGCGACGGCGCGGTGCTGGCGTTGCCGACAAAACCCCCCGCAGATGCCAAGAGCATCGGCACGGTCGTCGATCCCCGGCATGGCCTGATCCTGAGCATCACAACGGCGGATCGCGCGGTTACGGCCCGAGCCGTTTTTTCGCCCCGCGCCATTGACCATGCCAGCGCGCAAGCCATCGTCACTGGCGCGTATTCGGCGATCGTTTCGGCGGGCGGCAAGTCAGTAGTTGTCAATGGCGGCGGCGGTCCGTCTGGATTGGACGGGGTGCAAACAGTGCACCGCGCGCTCGGCATTGGCGACGCCACCTATGAGCTGACCATGGCCAGCGCGGTACTTGGCTACCCCTTGCTGCTTACGATGCTGGTGCCGCTGGTGATGTGGGCGGCAGCCGCGCTCACCAGCTGGCTGGTCGTCGACCGCCTTCTGGTTAAGCCGCTACGCACGCTTCAATTGCGCCTGGACGATTATCGGCCGGGGCAAACAATCGAACCCCACCATCTTCTGGCCATTCCCGCCCAGGAAATTCGCGATCTGGGCGAATCCTTTCAGACTATTAGCAAGACGGTCAAGGAGCACGAGGAACGGCTGGCGGAAGGTCTGGTGCGGCAGACCCGGCTTACCCGCGAGGTACACCACCGCGTGAAGAACAACTTGCAGGTGATTTCAAGCCTGATCAATCTTCATGCACGGGGCGCGCGCACGGGCGAGGCAAGCAGCGCCTATGCCAAAATTCAGCGGCGCGTGGATGCCCTTGCAGTCGTTCACCGCAACCACTTTGCTGATATGGAAGAGACGCGAGGCCTGAACTTGCGGGCGATCATCAGTGATCTGGCCGCGAACCTGCGCGCGAGCGTCGCGGATGACGACGCGCCTTCCATCCGGCTGGACTTTGACACGACCCTCGTCACGCAGGACGTCGCCATTGCGGTTGCGTTTCTGATAACCGAAATCGTCGAACTCGCCATTACGCGGGTGCCCGGCACGGACATCGCGCTGCGGCTGATGGCAGGCGACAGGCCTGACCGCGCCCTTCTGGAGATCGTCTCCCCTGGGCTATGCGCGGCGTCGGGCGCCGAACTGCAAACCGCCGACCTTTACGCCCGCGTGATCGGGGGCCTCGCCCGTCAGCTCCGCAGCCCGATCGAACAAGACACCCTGCGCGGCAGCTACACCATTGAAATCGCGGCGGCCGGCCGCGATTAGCGCAACCCTCTGGAGCAGTCGGGGAATCGTCGCGCCGTCCGATGGAACAAATGTCAGGGATGATGGTTAAGCGCTCGTCGGACAGTCGAGTATTAATCCCGCTCCCGCCGTCCGACCGCTTGGCCCGGCTGACGCCTCACCCCCCCTCGAGACATCATCCGGGCCATTTTTTCAGCAGCCGCGATCACGCAACGACCTCAGCCTGCGGGATCAGCCGTCACCTTTGGGCGCTTGCGCTCGGTGATCCAGATGCCAATGATCGAGAGTTCGTACAAGATGATGAGCGGCACCGCGAGCAGCAGCTGCGAGCCAACGTCCGGCGGCGTCAGCACAGCGGCGATCCCCACCGCGCCAACTATCGCATACCGCCTGGCGCCGATGAGTTGCTGTCGCGTGACGATGCCCGCCCGTTCCAGCAGCATCAGCAAGATGGGCAACAGAAACGACAGCCCGAACCCGAACAGAAACTGCATGATGAAGGACAGATAATTGTCGATAGCCGGCAGCGCCTCACGCTCGACACCACCAATATTGCCTTGAAATCCCAGCAGAAAATGTAGCGCCATCGGCACTGCGACATAATAGGCCATCGCCGCGCCCAGCCCGAACAGAACGGGCGTTGCATATAAAAAGGGCAGTAATGCGCGCTTTTCATTCTTGTAAAGCCCGGGCGC
>JBJXEC010000104.1:0-3856 GCA_046155125.1 Sphingomonas sp.
CTCCACCATCTCGGCCAGCGTCTCCAGCAAGGCGTCGAACACGCCGGTCTCGACCCAGCGCCTGTAGCGCCGGAACACGCTGTTCCACTTGCCATATTCGTCGGGCAGATGTCGCCACTGCGCGCCCGTCCGCGCCATCCACAGCATGCCCTCGAAATACGGTCGGTTGTCGCCAGCAGGCCGACATCCGCGACCGTGTTCGGGCGGTAGCAACGTACCAATCAGCGCCCACTCTTCATCCGATACCCCGATCCGATCGCCCAACGCCGCCTCCAAAAGGCAGCCTTGAATCAACCTCCGAGTCTCAGGTAAAGCTTTGTCCACGAACCCTAATAAATTGTGCGGTAATTACACTGTAATTAAATGTAAGTAATGTAATGTCTGACAACGTCACTTCGGGAGAGCTGACAGTGGTTCAACGGACGCGTACGGCACAAAATGCGCTTGCAGAAAGCGTAACAGATGCACCGTACACCCCAAAGCACCGCAATCCCAGCGGTGCAAGTGACCGCTTCGCACTTGGGGTCACCAAATTGCTGCGGTTCTTCGCCGACAGCTTTTTTGCAAAGCGATATGGTAACCGGGCCATTGTGCTTGAAACGGTCGCTGCTGTTCCCGGCATGGTTGGCGCGACTTTGGTTCACCTTAAATCGCTGCGGCGGATGGAGGATGATCACGGCTGGATCCGAACGTTGATGGACGAAGCAGAGAATGAACGCATGCACCTGATGACGTTCATTGCGATTGCCAAGCCATCAACGTTCGAACGGCTCGTTGTGCTGTTTGTGCAATGGCTTTTCTACCTTGGGTTTTTCGCGCTTTATCTCATTTCCGCTAGAACAGCTCACCGGTTGGTAGGGTATTTCGAAGAAGAAGCCGTGACCAGCTATACGCTATACCTCAAGGAAATTGACGAAGGCCGCGTGCAAAATGTAGCGGCACCCGAAGTCGCCAGACTTTATTGGAACATGCCGTCGAGCGCGACCCTGCGCGAGGTTGTGCTGGTCATCCGCGACGACGAAGCCCATCACCGCGATGTCAATCACGGTTTTGCCGACGTAATCCGCGGCGTGGACTATGATTTTGCTACTGCCGTGCAAGCAAAGCCGCATAACCCGCCGCCAGGCGCTTTGCCCCATAACCCAGATCAATCCTAAATTATGGTAAAAAATACGGTGATGTCGCAATTAGGGTTATTGTACGTCGTCAGAACATTTGGCGCAATGTGCGGCGTAGATTAGCGGAGGTTGACCTCGTCTTGGGTTTGATGTCAGGCGGCGATCTTGGGGTGTTGCAAGCGCCGATGTTCGATTGTCCGTCGCTTGATCCTTTCTCGTTGTTTGATGATGGCGCTGGCCCTGCCGTGTAGAATCTGTCCGATAGTGCATCCTTCCATTCGTGCATGGATAATGCACCATCAAATGCCGGGACCAAACACCTAGGCAACCAGGCGCATTTCACCAGCGCATTCGTGAAGGCAATGGGTGTGCCACCTGGCCAATACCGGCGCAACCGGCACCGGCTTGGGTGACCACGGAGCGGCCCAGGCGCAACTCGCCAGCAGTGGAGCCGCAGTTCAGCTTCCGCGCACCGGACGTAATCAAGGTGCTCGACCGGGTATGTGGCGCGGTCGGAAAATGCGAGACTTGGCGCAGCGACTATAACGAGGTGCGGCCACATCGCGCGATCGGCAATAAGCCGCCGATATCGCTGGTGAGCCGTTCAGCGGCACATGGCCCGCCCCGGTCGGCAGGAACTGAGTGACCTCCAGCCGGGTGGCCCAAGATCGGGTAGCAGCTCATCCATCTGACGAGCTACCTTACTAATGGCATGAATTCCGGGGAGCAGGTCACAACCAACCGTGATGAAGGCGCCGGGCTCTATCTCTGAATGGTAACAATCACAGGCGCACCCCACAGTCAAACGATCGCTCAAGCTCGACTCTCCTGCGCGACACGCGATCTTGGTCGATCTAACGCTCGATGATGTGCAGGTGTCATCGCAGCGAGCCGACTCCAATTAACTTTTCCGTTCGCGTCGATAGGCTGTCGGCGTCATCCCGCAGTGTCGGCGGAAGATCGAGGCAAAATGGCCAGATGATTGGTAACCTGTTTCGAAGGCAACATCCGTGATGGTCAAATTGGTCGTTTTCAGCAGCACACGAGCGCGTTCCATCCTTATGTTCGTCAGATATTGATGCGGCGGAATGCCAACGGAACGCTTGAAACTGCGGATGAAATGAAAGGGCGAAAGTCGCGCTACCGCCGCAAGATCGGCAATGGTCAGATTTTCCGCGTAGCGAGTTTGAAGCAGTTCAATGGCGCGCTTTTCTTGCCAGCGCGCAAGACCTGAGGTGTGTAATTCGGCGCGTTCTGGTAAACTCGACCATGTACGAAGCATTCTTACGGTCAAGGCTAGCGAAACGCTGTCCAACATCATCCGACTCCCGCCGCTCGGAGCCTCGAGTTCTTGAGCAACAAGTCTCCCCATCTGGGCGATCATTGGATCGTCCTGGAGACCGCGCTGCTGCAATTCGACCGGATTAGGGCAATCGAATTCCTCCGTCGCGCGCTGTTGCAACATTTTGTCGGGAAGATAGAGATGCATGCACTTGCCACAGGCAGAGTAGGTGACGGAACGCGGCGCTTCTCCCGCTCGCACGAGGGCCGTGCTGCCCGGAACAATGCGGCTATGGAAGAGCTGGCGGCCATCGATAAAGAGGCTGCTCTCGCCCCCGCCGAAAAGGCAGGTCTCAATCATATGCGTGTGCGGGCAGGCTGGGCGTGACGCTTCGCTATTCGCGAAAACATCAGACTGCCAAAGTGCAGCCGACATCCCCAATGAGCCAAAGCCCTTCGCTATGGGCGTTTTGCTGTAGGACAGCTCTATCCGGTCTGCGTTGAGCGGACCCGTTTCTGCCCCGGGCAAGGTGCCGGTCGGATCAGACATTGTTGACACAAGCTACCCCACTTCTCGCTTGGCCCATACCACACTGGCGGTGTTCGTGGCCCAACGCGAACAGGAACCGCGCGGGGGAAAACCCGCCGTCGCCTCACCCGCCTTCTTGCGCGGCGATACCTGTCGCACCCTGGAGGTCGCTTGCCCAAGGATGGGGATCACGTTGCGCGGCCCCATCACGAGTTCCGTTCGCGCCGATAGGCGGTCGGCGTCATCCCATAGTGCCGGCGAAAGAGCCGCGCAAAATGGGCTGGAGATTGATAACCTGTTTCGAAGGCGACATCCGTGATGGCCAAATTGGTGGTTTTCAGCAGTACACAGGCTCGCTCCAACCTGATCCTCGTCAGATATTGATGTGGCGGAACGCCAACGGAGTGTTTGAAACTGCGGATGAAATGAAAGGGCGACAGTCGCGCTTCTGCTGCAAGATCGGTGATCGACAAATTCTCGTGATAGCGACTTTGAAGCTGCTCGATTGCGCGCTTTTGCTGCCAGGGTGCAAGGCCTGACCGATGCAGTTCGGTGGGTGCAGACAAGCTCGACCAGGACCGCAGCACGCGGACGACCAATGCCAAAGAAACGCTGTCCAGCATCATCCTGCTGCCCCCGCTCGGAATCCGGATTTCTTGCGCAGCAAGTTTTCCCAACTGGGTGATGGCCGGATCGAGTCGGACATCGCTTGGCAGCAGCTCGACCTGAGCATTTTGCCCGAAGTCATCGGCCGCGCTCTGTTGCAACAGACTGTCGGGCAGATAGAGATGCAGACAGTGACCCCAGCCGGTGTGGGTGACGGCACGTGCCGTGTCTCCCGCCCGAAGAATGCCCGTACTACCGGGAACGATCTGCCGACGATAACGAAGACGACCATCGATAAAGACACTACTCTCGCCCCCGCCCT
>JBJXEC010000105.1:0-10979 GCA_046155125.1 Sphingomonas sp.
CCGACGACGGACGTGATCGAGATGATCCGGCCATGGCGCGCTTTCATCATTGGCCGGGCGGCCGCGCGTGCCAGCCGGAAAGCAGCCTCCAGATTGACACGGATAACCGTGTCCCACTCCTCATCCTTCATCCGCATGACGAGGTTGTCGCGCGTGATGCCAGCGTTGTTCACAAGAATATCGAGCTTGCCGCCAAGCGCCGCAACGGCCGCCGGCACAAGCGCATCTACCGCCGGACCGTCTGACAGATCACATGGCAACGCGGCATGGTCAGTGCCGAGGGACGCTCGGAACGCTTCCAGCTTGACCGCGTTCGACCCGGACACCGCGAGGCGCGCGCCTTGCGCCGCCAGCGCCTGCGCAACGGCTGAACCGATACCCCCGCTCGCGCCCGTCACCAGCGCTGTCATTCCTGTCAGATCGAACATCACCATCCCCTTTCACAGCGCTTTTGCCAGCGCCTCGATATCGTCCATCGTGATGGCGCTGATTGCCTCTACCTCCTCGGCAGAGCGCTTGACCATTGGCCCCAGCACCTTGCCGCCAAATTCGACGAACTGCACAACACCCGCCGCCGCCATCGCCATCACGGACTCACGCCAGCGTACCATGCCCGTCACTTGGTCGACCAGCCGGGCACGGATCTCGTCGGGCGCGGCAATCGGCGCGGCCAGCACATTGGCATAGACTGGCACCAGCGGCGCGTTGACGGTTGCCAAGCCAAGCGCCTCAGCCATCGCGTCGGCTGCCGGTTGCATCAGCACGCAGTGAAACGGTGCGGACACCGGCAGGATGATAGCCCGCTTGGCGCCATGGTCCTTGGCAATGGCAACCGCCCGCTCAATCGCTCCCTTGTGGCCGGAAAGCACGACCTGACCCGGATCATTGTCGTTGGCAATCGCGCAGACTTCGCCCTCTGCCGCCGCTCCGGCGATCGCGCGTGCCTTGTCGATATCAGCACCCAGCAGCGCACACATCGCGCCGATGCCAACCGGCACGGCGGCCTGCATCGCTTGCCCACGCAGCTTGAGCAGCCGGGCGGTCGTTGTGAGATCAAGCGCGCCGGCTGCACACAGTGCAGAATATTCGCCAAGCGAGTGACCCGCCACGAAATCCGCCTTGTCGGCAAGCCGCACGCCGCAATCCCGCTCCAGCACCCGGAGTGTCGCTAGTGCATTTGCCATGATTGCCGGCTGCGCATTTTCGGTCAGCGTGAGCTGGCTCTCAGGCCCTTCGCGCATCAGCCGGAACAGGTTCTGACCAACCGCGTCATCGACTTCCTGAAACACCTCGCGCGCGATTGCACTCGCGTCGGCAAGTGCTGCACCCATGCCGACCGTCTGGCTGCCCTGCCCTGGAAAAATAAACGCCCGCACGCATGTTTCCTTCTGTTCGTGTGGGTGCTGGCCTAGAAACCGGGCGCAGGAATGGCAAGTGGGCGCGCTCAGCACTTGCGTTTGCTTCGATTATTGCTATTAGCGGCCGCTTCGCAACGCGCCGGGCATGCCCCGTGTTTTGCGGATACGCTTGATAGACGATAGCCGGAGGGGCCTTTCGCATGGTGCGGCAGGTCAGCGATCGGCCAGAACGAAGGACAAGACATGGCTCTTTACGAGCATGTGTTCCTTGCGCGCCAGGATTTGGCACAAGCGCAAGTGGATGCATTGGCAGAAGCCGCCACCAAGATCATCGAAGACAATCATGGCAAGGTCGTAAAGACCGAAACCTGGGGTCTGCGCTCGATTGCCTATCGCATCGCGAAGAACCGCAAGGCGCATTATGTGATGCTCGAGATTGACGCGCCCGCAGGTGTGGTCGCTGAACTGGAACGCCAGACGCAGATCAACGAAGACATCATTCGCTACATGACGGTGAAGGTCGACGCGCTCGAAGCCGGCCCGACGGTGATGATGCGCAAGGGCGACCGCGACCGTGACAGCCGCCGTGGCGGTGAGCGCGGCGACCGCCCTGACCGGGGCGACCGTGGTGATCGGGGCGACCGCCCCCGTCGTGATTTCGACGGCGAATAAAGGAGCAATAGCACATGGCACGCCCGTTTTTCCGCCGCCGCAAGAGCTGCCCTTTCTCGGCAAAGGACGCCCCGCGGATTGATTACAAGGATGTCCGCCTGCTCCAGGGTTTCGTCTCTGAACGCGGCAAGATCGTCCCCTCGCGTATCACCTCGGTGAGCGCGAAGAAGCAGCGCGAACTCGCTCAGGCGATAAAGCGTGCCCGTCATCTGGGCTTGCTGCCCTATATCGTTAAGTAAGGAGCTGACCCCATGGATGTGATCCTGCTGGAACGCGTCGAGAAGCTCGGCGGTATTGGCGATGTGGTAAAGGTGAAGGACGGGTTTGCCCGCAACTTCCTGCTGCCTAACAAAAAAGCGCTGCGCGCAAACGCTGCCAACCGCAAGGTTTTCGAAGCCAATCGGGAGCGTATCGAGGCCGAAAACGCTGCACGTCGCGACGTTGCGGTGAGCGATTCGACGAAGATCGACGGCGTGACGCTTACCCTAATTCGCCAGTCGTCCAACACCGGCCAGCTTTATGGTTCGGTCGCGGTGCGTGATCTGGTCGAGGCGCTTGAGGCCGATGGCCACAAGGTGTCGAAAGCACAGGTCGTGCTCGACAAGCCAATCAAGACAATTGGCTTGCACATGGTGAAGATCGCCCTGCACCCGGAAGTACATGTGACGATTAAGGCCAACGTCGCGCGCAGCCCTGAAGAAGCCGAAATGCAGGCCAAGGGCGTCAACGTGATGGAAGCGATGTTCGAAAAGGACGACGCTGGCTTCACCGAAGATTATGATCCCAACGCCGAGCCGGGCGCGACTGCTGAAGTCGCTTCGGCCGATGAAACACCCGCCAGCGACGAGCCTGTCGAGGGCTGATCGGCGCTCATCGAACGACCATAAATTGGGCCGCCGGAAATGCGTTCCGGCGGCCTTTTTTTACGCAACTAACACAAGGCGATGCTGCCCCTCACTTCCGCCCGAACAACTTCTCGATATCGGCATGGGCCAGTTTCACCCAGGTGGGGCGCCCGTGATTGCACTGGCCGGAATGCGGCGTAACTTCCATCTCGCGAAGCAGCGCATTCATCTCGGCAACCGACAGCACCCGCCCAGCCCTGACCGACCCATGGCACGCCATCGTCGCTGCGACATGGTCAAGCCGCTCCTTAAGGCTGAGCGCGTCGTCATAAGCGGCAATTTCGTCGGCCAAGTCAGTGACAAGCCCCACAACGTCGCCCTGCCCCAGCGCCGCCGGCACGCCGCGCACCAGCATCGCCGCCGGGCCAAACCGCTCAACCTCCAGCCCGAGTTCGGCAAACTCTGCGCGCCGCGACTCCAGCCGGTCACAGGCGGCTTCGTCCAACTCGATGACTTCGGGCAGCAGCAACGCCTGCACAGCAACGCCGCCGCTCGCCACTGCACGGCGCATCCGCTCCAGCACTAGCCGCTCATGCGCTGCGTGCTGATCAACGATGACGAGCCCATCGACCGCTTCGGCGACGATATAGGTCTTGGCGACCTGGCCACGCGCCACACCGAGCGGAAAGTCGGCCGCTCCGGGCGGCGATGCGACGGCGGGTTCGGCCCGAGCAAGCGGTGGTCCGGTGAAGAACGTCTCGCGTCGGTCCTGCACCGAGCCGGCAGCGCCCAACGGCCACAGCGCGGGCCCAGGATGTGCAGCGGTTGCATCACCGCCATATGCGGGCATTGGCTCTGCTTGCCACGCAGCAAGGGCTGCTGACTGCGGCCGCTGCACGCTGCGGTGCCCGGCCGCATCAAGCGCGCGTTTCAGCCCGCTCACGATCAACCCGCGCACCAGCGCCGCGTCACGAAACCGTACTTCGGTTTTGGCAGGGTGAACATTCACATCGACTTCAGACGTCGGCACATCGAGGAAAAGCGCGACCACGGCGTGCCGGTCCCGCGCCAGCACGTCAGCATAGGCGCCGCGCACCGCGCCCACCAGCAACCGGTCTTTCACCGGTCGCCCATTCACGAACAGATATTGATGATCGGCAATGCCCCGATTGAACGTAGGCAAGCCGGCGACGCCTTCGAGCCGCAATCCTTCCCGCTCAAAGTCAATGGTGACGCTGTTGTCCATCAGCGCGCGGTCGGTAAGTGCCGCCACCCGCGCCGGCCGTTCAGCCACCGCCGCCACGTTAATGGCAAGCCGGCCGTCGTGAACCAGCGAAAACCCGATATCGGGCCGCGCCATCGCCAACCGCCGCACCACATCCACGCATGCCGCATATTCCGACCGGGCCGATCGGAGGAACTTGCGCCGCGCGGGAATCCTCTCGAACAACCCATCGACCTTCAGTCGAGTACCCGGCGGCATGGCGGCTGGCCGCTCACTGATCAGGGTGCCATTGTCGACAATACGCGCCCAGCCATCACCGCCCCGCACCCGGCTTTCCAGCGTGAGTCTGGCGACGCTCGCGATCGACGGCAATGCTTCACCCCGAAAGCCGAGCGTCTCGACGGCGTCAATCGCGTCGCCGGGAAGTTTGGAGGTCGCGTGTCGTTCCAGGGCCAGCGCCATGTCGGATAGTGTCATTCCGCAGCCATTATCAGCGACTTCGATGCCCTCGATGCCGCCATTTGCCAGGGTTACGGCAATCTGGGTGGCGCCGGCGTCGATGGCATTCTCCACCAGCTCTTTGAGCGCGCTTGCCGGGCGCTCGACAACCTCGCCGGCGGCAATGCGATTGATGAGATGATCGGGAAGGCGGCGTATTGACATGGGCACCGCTCTAGCCCAAGCGGCAGCATTCCGCGACCCGCATCAACCTACAGGCACGAGCGTGGGTAACCCGGCTCGCCGGCGTGGAACATAGCATCGCGAACCCCCTGCGCGCCGCCCCGGCCGCGGAAATTTACGGACCAAATGATGAAATTCCCGCGTTTCTTCAATCTTATGTCGCACGATATGGCCATTGATCTTGGGACGGCCAACACGGTCGTTTATGTGCGGGGCCGCGGGATTGTCTTGAACGAACCGTCAGTGGTCGCGGTTGAGACGATTAATGGCGTAAAGAGCGTCAAGGCGGTCGGTGATGACGCCAAGCTGATGATGGGTAAAACGCCCGACAGCATCCAGGCAATTCGGCCGCTGCGCGACGGGGTGATCGCCGATATCGACGTTGCCGAACAAATGATCAAATATTTCATCCGCAAGGTGCACGGCCAGCGCCGCTTCATGCGCCCCAAGATCGTCATTTGCGTCCCGTCAGGGTCAACATCGGTCGAGCGTCGCGCCATCCGCGATGCCGCGCAAAATGCCGGTGCCAGCCAGGTTTGGCTGATCGAAGAGCCAATGGCGGCCGCGATTGGCGCGGGTATGCCGGTTACCGAACCAATCGGCTCGATGGTGGTCGATATCGGCGGCGGCACGACGGAGGTTGCGGTACTGTCGCTGCGCGGTCTTGCGTACACGACCTCAGTGCGGGTTGGCGGTGACAAGATGGATGAGGCCATCGTCTCCTATGTTCGCCGCAACCACAATCTGCTGATTGGCGAAGCGACGGCAGAACGCATCAAGCAGGAACTGGGCGTGGCCAAGGCGCCGCCAGACGGCATCGGCCTGACCATTCACATCAAGGGCCGCGATCTTGTGAACGGGGTGCCCAAGGAAATCCAAATCAACCAGGGCCAGATCGCCGAGGCACTTTCGGAGCCGGTTGGTACCATCGTTGAAGGCGTGCGCATTGCGCTGGAAAACACGGCGCCCGAACTCGCCGCCGACATCGTCGACCAGGGCATTGTGATGACCGGCGGCGGCGCGCTGCTGCGCGGCATCGACGAAGTGCTGCGGGACGAGACGGGTCTGCCGGTGACAATCGCCGAAGATCCGCTGACCTGCGTTGCAATTGGCACCGGTCGCGCGCTGGAAGATCCAATCTTCCGCGGCGTGCTGCACACCGCCTGACGCGGGACGAGCGGGCATGGCGGCCCCTAGAAACCGCAACGCAGGGTTTTCGCGCCGCGCGCAGGCCGGCGTCTTTTTCGGCTATGTTATCGCGGTCGCCGGGGTTGGAGTTGCCGCGGTCGTGCTTGCCATTCAAACGCTCGACCCCAACGCGTTTGGCGCATTGCGCGGCGGCGTCGCTGAACTGACCACGCCGTTGTCGAGCGGTATGGCCTGGGTCACCCGGTCGATAGGCAGCATACCGGGCGGCATCGGCGAGCATTTCGCGGTGGTCGGCCAGAACCAGGCCCTGCGCAAAAAGCTGAGAGGCGTTAACGAGGTTTTCGCGCGGGCGCAGAGCCTCGAGCGTGAAAACAAGCGGCTGCGCGCACTGCTGGGCGTGCGTGATATCAGCCCGGCCACTATCGTCACCGCGCGACTGGTCTCGTCCTCGGCGAGCAGTACGCGGCGCTTTGCTACCCTCAACGCAGGTTTTCGCCAGGGAGTGGCGGTTGGCCAGCCAGTCCGCGGGCCGGAAGGCCTGATCGGGCGGGTGTTGGAAGCAGGCCCCGACTCAGCGCGGATTCTGCTGTTGAGCGATCCCGAGAGCATCGTCCCGGTGCGCCGATCAAGCGACGGACTGCCGGCCATCGCCACTGGCCGGGGTGACGGGTTGATCGATATCAAGCCCATCGCGCTTAGCAATACGGCCCTTCATCGAGGCGATTTGCTGACGTCCTCTGGTGTCGGCGGGCTCTTTCCTCCCGACATCCCGGTTGCACGGATCATTGGCAAAACAAGGGACGGCCTGGTCGCGCGCGGCATTGCGCGGGCCGATACACTCGACATCGCGACCGTGATGCGCCCGTTCCTGCAACCGGCCAGCCAGCCGCCCACGGCGCCGTGATGGCGCGCGTTAGAGGCCCCTTTGACCCTGAACCGATTTCGGTTTCCTTCTGGCTCGTCCCCGTCGCCTCGATAATCGCCGGATCGATGATGACGCTGGTGCCGTTCATTGCTGCCTTCCCGATTTTACCACCCTTTGGCTTGATGATATTGGTCGCGTGGCGTCTGAGCCGGCCGGATGCGCTGCCGATTTGGTCGCCGCTGGCTTTCGGGCTGTTCGATGACATGATAAGCGGGCAGCCGCTTGGCAGTGCAATGCTGTTATGGACAGCAGTCATGCTTGTCGTTGATTTGCTCGACCAGCGCTTTATCGCGCGCGATTTCTGGCAGGACTGGCTGGTCGCTTCGGGTGCGATTGGTGGCTGCCTGTTGCTTGGCCGGTTCATTGCCGTGCCGCTTGCCGCCCCGGTCGATACGCTATTGTTGCTCCAGATTCTGCTGTCGCTAATGTTGTATCCGCTGGCGACGCAGCTTTGTGCGTGGCTCGATACCAAACGGGCAATCTGATGAACGGTCTGACCCGCGTCGTCACGGAGACGCACCAACAGTTCAGCTTTTCGCGGCGGGCGACGCTGTTAGCCGCAGGGCAAGGCGCGGTCGCCGTGTTGCTCGCCGCCCGAATGGGCTGGCTCGCCATTGTCGAGAACGAGCATTACCGGCTGTTGTCGGAAAGCAACCGCGTCAACGCGTCGCTGGTGCCGCCGCAACGCGGCCTGATCCTCGACCGCAACGGACGGGAAATTGCCAACAACCGCACCGATTTTCGGGTTGATATCATCCCCGACCTGCTCCGCGACAAGGACAAGGTGCTTGCCCTGCTGCGGCAGCTCCTTGGTTTGAGCGCGGACGATGCAGCCCGCATCGCCCTTGATTTAAAACATGCCGCCGGGTTTCAGCCAGTTCAGGTCGCCGACAATCTTGGGTGGGAACGCTATGCGGCAGTGTCGGTGCGCTTGCCCGAACTGCCTGGCGTTGCCCCAACGCGTGGCTATTCGCGCAGCTATCCGGCCGGCGCGGCGGTTGCCCATCTGACCGGCTATGTCGGCGCGGCAAGCGCCGAACAATATCGCAATGATCGCGATCCACTGCTCATCACGCCGGGCTACAAAATCGGCAAGGACGGCCTTGAACGCGCGCTCGAAAGCCAATTGCGCGGCACGCCCGGCGCAAAGCGTGTGGAGGTAACGGCACGCGGCAAACTGGTGCGCGAACTGGAGACCCGGCCCGAAACGCCGGGCAAGTCTCAACGCCTGACCATCGACCTGCGCTTGCAGGAATATGTTGCGCGGCGGCTGGGCACGAACTCAGGCTCCGGCGTGGTGATCGACTGCCTGTCAGGCGACATCTTGGCAATGGTCTCCGTGCCCGCCTACGACCCCAACAGCTTTTCGGACGGCATCAGCCATTTCGAATGGGACATGCTGTCGGCTGATGACCATGTGCCATTGATGAACAAGGTGTTGCAGGGTCTTTACCCGCCCGGTTCAACGGTCAAGCCGATGAACGCACTCGCGCTGCTGAAAGCCGGCGTTGATCCCCGTGCCACGGTCAATTGCTCCGGCGCGCTTAAAGTGGGCGGTGGCGTTTTTCACTGCCACAGCCGGCGCGGACACGGCGCCGTCAACATGCGCCGAGGCGTTGCGCAAAGTTGCGACATTTACTTCTTCGAGATGGCCAGGCGGGTAGGATATGACGCGATTGCGCCCGTTGCGCGCACATTGGGCCTTGGCCAGAAGTTTGATCTGCCCTTTTCCACGCAGCGCTTCGGCACTGTGCCTGACAGCAGCTGGAAGCTGAAAAAGTACAAGACACCGTGGACGGTGGCGGATTCGCTCAATGCGTCGATCGGCCAGGGTTATGTGCTCGCCAATCCGCTGCAGCTGGCGGTAATGGCCGCTCGCCTTGGCTCCGGTCGCGTCCTGCAACCGCGGTTGCTGATGGACGGCCCGGCGCCTTCTGCGCCGCTGCTGGATATCGACCCGGCGCATCTTGCAATCGTGCATGACGCCATGTTTGCGGTGGTAAATGACGGGGGCACCGGCGGGGCCGCGCGCTTGCAAATTCCCGGCGTTTCGCTCGCGGCCAAAACCGGCACCGCACAGGTGCGCCGAATCACCATGGCAGAGCGACGTTCCGGCGTGCTGAAAAACGGCGCGCTCCCGTTCAAACTGCGCGACCATGCGCTCTTTGTATGCTTTGCCCCTGCCGACAACCCGCGGTATGCCGCTGGCATCGCGCTGGAGCATAATGGCCATACCGTCCGCAATCTTGATACGCCGCTCATCGGCCGCGACATCATGACCTATTTGTTTGACCCGGCGCGGGCGATGAAATCGCTGGAAGACGTCGAGCCAACCTGGGGCGGTGACATCCCTACCCGCATGGCTGCCCAGGCGGCCGCCTATCGCGCCTCCGTCACTGCACCGGCCCCATTTAGCGCCGCGACGGAGCTCGCCGCCGCCGCCGCCACCGATGCGCCCGCCGTCGAAGCGGCAACCGACGCCGCTAATGCGACGGCCGAAGTGCTCGCGCGCGACACCGCAAACGGCAATGGCGTTGCTGAAGTCGGATCCACCGAGAATACCCCGTGAGCAGGCTGGAATTCGTCCCCGAACCCCTCGCCCGGCTCCCCTGGAAGATAATCCTTCTGGTCGTCGCTATCGGCGGATTTGGCCTGATTGTTCTCTATTCAGCGGCTGGTGGCCATATCAGGCCGTGGGCACTTGTTCAGGGCATCCGTTTCACAGCGTTTCTTGGCGGCGCCATCGCCCTGTCACGCGTGCGCGAACAGGTGTGGCGCGACGGCGCACCATTCGCCTATGTCGGCCTTATCGTCCTGCTCGTGCTGGTCGAACTGCTGGGTGCTGTGCGTGGTGGCGGCCAGCGGTGGCTCGATTTGGGGCCATTGCGGCTGCAGCCGTCTGAACTGATGAAACCCTGCATCGTCCTCGCGGTCGCGAAATTCTATGACGTTTTGCCGCCAAATGAGACCCGCAGCTGGAACGCCATCTGGCCGGCGGCCCTGCTGATTTGCCTGCCGGCCGCGCTCATCATGAAGCAGCCCGATCTTGGTACCGCGCTAATGGTTGTGGCAGGCGGCGGCATTGTTATGTTTTTGGCCGGGGTTCCGTTGCGCTTGTTCATCGGCGGCGCCCTAACGCTTGCGGCGGCGATTCCGCTGGCGATCAACTTCTTGCTGCATGGTTATCAGAAGAACCGAATTCTGGTTTTTCTAAACCCAGAAAGCGATCCGCTGGGCATCGGCTATCACATCACCCAGTCCAAGATCGCGATCGGTTCCGGCGGCATTTTCGGCAAAGGCTTCATGAATGGCACGCAAAGCCATCTTGACTATCTTCCCGAAGGTCAGACCGATTTCGCGCTGGCCACCATGATGGAGGAATGGGGCCTGGTCGGCGGCGTACTGCTGGTGATCGGCTTTTTCATCGTTATCCAATGGGGCATCGGCATCGCGATGCGGGCCAATAACCGATTCTCGCGGCTGACGGCCGGCGGCCTCGCGGCAACCCTGTTTTTCTACGTGTCGATCAACATGGCGATGGTGATGGGGCTAGCGCCCGTTGTCGGCGTGCCGCTGCCGCTTATCAGCTTTGGCGGGTCGTCCCAAATGACCTTCATGATTTGCCTCGGCATTTTGATGTCGATCGACCGACAGAATCGGGAACGCCCTGGCTGGTAGGCGCCCAAGGCCACTACATCGCAAAATTTCTGGCATAAGGGCTTTGCAAGCAGGCAACTCGGTGGTAACCGCGCCCCTCCTGCAAAGGCTACGCGCGCCGCGATGTCGTTGCCGTGAATGGACGCATAGCTCAGTTGGTAGAGCAGCTGACTCTTAATCAGCGGGTCCTTGGTTCGAGCCCAAGTGCGTCCACCATAAAATCAATGACTTAGCGGGATCGAGCGGAGCTTATTCTCCCCTCGGGGTAACGCCACGGGTAACAATTACAGAGCGTGGTGAATTGGCTTTGATGGCTATGGCCGTCGGGTAAATGTCAGTTAGACCCAATTGTCGCCATTCGACGCGCTGATTGACATTCCTGAAACTTGCCTTTCATTCAAGGATCGCGGCCACGCAGCGCGGTAGGTCCGCACCTAGGACTTTGCTGCGATTCCCGACCCGATTGC
>JBJXEC010000106.1:0-20623 GCA_046155125.1 Sphingomonas sp.
CCCGTTGACCGTCAACCCGCAGGCCAAGTCCGCACGCCGGTGGAGCAGCGCCACCTGCGTCACGCCCGCCATATGGACCTCCACCTCGTGCGCGGGCACCGCGGCAGTCAAAGGCGGGCTGAGCGGCGGCGCCCGCTCGTGCGTTTCCTTGGTCACGGCTTCCACCCTCAGCCGCTCAACGACGAGCGCGTCATCGCCCACAAATCCGAAGCGCTGCCGATACGCCGCCTCAAAGGCGGCACGCATGCCGGGGACCGTGCCATAGGGCACATCAAGGCCCTGATCGCTGCGGGCATAGCGCAGCTGCGCTGTCGCCTCGATGGTGATGTAAGCGGCCGCAACTCCTTGTGCCGCAAGAGCCGCTCTTGCGTCGGCGGCGAGGTCATCAAACGCCGCCGCGATGCGCGTCTCGTCCTGAAGCGCAAGGCCGATGGTCGCCATCCGGGCCACCCGCTGGTCGGCAAGCGCAATGCCATAGGCAGACAAAACGCCAGCGAGCGGATGCAGCAAGACACGCTCTATCCCGAGCGCATCGGCGACGAGGCAGGCGTGCTGCCCCGCGGCGCCGCCAAAACAGGCGAGCACATAATCGGCCGGATCAGCCCCGCGCGCGACCGACACCGCACGGATTGCCTGCGCCATATTGGCAACGCCAATTGCCACCATTCCTTCCGCCGTTTCCTCGCGGGACGGGCGTGTGCCGGTCGCACCGTCGACCTCAGCGATCAGCGCGTCAAGCTGGGCAAGTGCGGCGCCCCGGTCCAGCGCTTTATCGCCGCTATCGCCGAAAACCGCGGGAAAAATGTCGGCGCGGATCTTGCCGAGCACGACGTTGCAATCGGTGAGAGTGAGCGGGCCGCCGCGGCCGTAACACGCCGGGCCCGGCATAGCCCCTGCCGATTCCGGGCCGACCACAAAGCGACCGCCGTCGAAGCGGCATACCGACCCGCCACCTGCCGCAACCGTATCGATTCGTAACATCGGCGCGGCAACCCGCACGCCGCCGATCAGCGTTTCATCGCGACGTTCATAAACGCCTGAATACAGCGACACATCGGTTGAGGTGCCGCCCATATCGAACCCTATCACGCGATCAAACCCTGCGGCGCGGGCCGAGGCGACCATGCCGACAATGCCGCCTGCGGGCCCCGATAACAGGGCATCCTTGCCGTGGAACGCCTCTGCCGTCACCAGCCCGCCGGAGGACTGCATGAACAGCGGTGCGGGCGCCGCGCCTAATGCCGTGCGCAGCGTCGCAGTGTAACGACCAAGCGCGGGAGAGAGATAAGCATCGACCAGCGTCGTGTCGCTACGTGCGACGAGCCTGATAAGCGGCGCCACCCGGTGACTGACTGATACTTGCGTAAAGCCAATCTTCGTGGCGAGGGCGGCCAGGGCTGCCTCATGCGCGGTGTGCCGCCACCCATGCACCAGAACGATGGCGATGCTGCAAAGCCCATCGGCAACTGCTGCCCGCATATCGCGCTCGGCAGCCGCAAGATCGAGCGGGCGCAGCACGTCGCCCTCAGCACTGAGGCGTTCGTCAATCTCGAGAACCCGCGCTGCAAGCGGGGCCGCGCGAACGATCTCCCGCGCAAAAATGTCCGGGCGGTCCTGATACCCTATCGTCAGTGCATCACCAAAGCCCCGGGTGATCGCGAGCACCGTAGGCTCGCCGCGCCGCTCAAGCAACGCGTTGGTGGCGATGGTCGTGCCGATGCGAATATCCATCGCCGGCAGCGGGCCATCGCGCACGCCCGTCAGCCGCCGGATCGCCTCGACGGCTGCATCCTGATAATGCTCGGGGTCGTCGGACAAGAGCTTGGCCGTCACCAGCGCACCATCAGGCGTGCGGGCGACAACATCAGTAAAGGTACCGCCACGGTCAATCGCAACCCGCCAGCGGGCCTTGCCAATCATGTGGAGACCATCGTCAGCGCGCCGTTTCCGTCTGCGCGAGCAGATCGGCAAGGTCGGCCTTCCAGTTAACGGCCCAGCTATGAGTGCCGTGGCCATGGGTATCGGCGGTTTCAGGTATAAGCCGGAACCGCGCATTCTTCATGCGGACCACGGCCTTTTGCGGGTAATCAAGATTGCGCGGGTTGATGAAATCATCAGCCGAATTGATCCACATCACCGGCGCCGTAATCGCCTCAAGCATCGGCCAGGGATTATAGGTGCGCGACGCATCGACCTGATAGATGAGGTCATTGGCATCTAGCAGCGCAAGCGCGCGGGCCACGCGGTCTTCGGCATAATCGGCCGCCTTGTCGCGCTCGGGGAAGTTCGCCTGCAGGTTGAGCGGCGCGCCGCCGGCAATGAACAACAGGCTCTGTGCGGTGCGCAGACCAAGCATCGGTTGCGTCGTATACTCGCCGGCCGCCCATGCCGGGTCCGCCTTGATGCCGTTGATGAGCAATTGCCGCCACATCCGGTTCAACCCCGCCAGCTCGACGGGTTCGCACGCCATCGGCATCAGCGCGCGCGCGAAATCGGGGCGCGTCTCGCCCCACACCAAGGCGTGCATGCACCCCATCGACGTGCCCATAATGAGCCGCATCCGCTTGATGCCAAGGCCCTCAGTCAGCAGTCGATATTGCGCCTCGACCATGTCGTCATAGTCATAGCGCGGAAAGCGCATATGCAGCCCGTCCGACGGCTTGGACGATTTTCCATGACCGATATTGTCGGGCAGGATGATCCAGTATTTGCTGATGTCGAGCGGTTGGCCGGGGCCATAAAGTTCATCGGCAAACTGGGGCGCAAGGAACTGTTTGCCGGTGCCGCCAGTGCCGTGCAGCACCATCACGGCATTGTCGATCTCGCCCCTGGCATTGCGATGCGGCGCGCCGAGCGTTGTATAGTGCATCCTCAGTTGCGGCAATGTTTCGCCGGTTTTGAAGCGGAAATTGCGGAGGTCGACGTCGCCCTCTCGGACCGGCCATCGGGGTGAAGATGGCGCGGGTGCCGCGACCTGGGTTGCAACGGGCACGGAAGGCGACGCCTGGGCCGCGGCGAAGAGGAGGAGGATCGATAGCATCCGCCACTTGTGCCGGGCAGCCGCGGCATTGCCAAGCCATGTTGTGAGGCCCGGGCATTGTCGGGTTGGCTACCGCGCGGGCGCGCGCCGCTTGGTGTTGGGCGAGATGGTCAGCACGATGCCCCCGAATATCAGCGCTGCGGCGATGCTGAGGCGCGCCGTCACGGTTTCGCCAAGCAGCAAAGCGCCACCGAGTGCCGCGACCACCGGCGTCGCAAGCTGCACCGCGCCAATCGTCGCATGACCAAGCCGGGGTGCCACCGCATACCAGATACCGTAGCCGATGCCGGACGTAAGCGCGCCGGCACAAACGGCGAGCAGCACGCCCTGGCGCTCCACTGGCACACCGCCACCCATCAGCACGAACGGAACGGCCAAGGGCGCCGCCAGCAGGAAGTTGAGCGCCGTTGCGCGCGTCGGATCGGTCGTCCGTCGGCCGGCCAGCGTATAGCCGCCCCAAGCCATGCCGGCCGCCACCATCAACAGCGCAGGCCCGAGCGACACCGCGCCAATCCCGCGCGCGCTAACCAGATACGCAAGACCCGCCAGTGCCGTGCAGATCCCCGCCAGCGCCCGCCCGCCAATGGGCACACCACGTACCAGGCCGACCACGGCAATCGTCGACTGAACGGCTGCGAACAGGATCATCGCTCCGGCGCCCGCGCCCAGGCTGCGATAGGCAAACGAGAACGCGACCGTGTAGACCAGCAACGACCCCACCGCGACAACATCGACCTGGGGCCGGTCGCCGCGCAACAAACCGGGCAGGATCACTGGCAGCAACACCGCCGCCCCCGCCGCCAGCCGGATCGCTGCAAAGGGGCCGGGCCCAATCAGCCCTGCCCCAAGTGCTGCGCGCGTGAGCAGCGAATTGCCGGCAAACGCCAAAATCGCCAGCGCGGTCAGGGCAACAATCACAAAACGGGGCATGGCGAGCGACCTCGATTATGGAAGCCGCCCGACGGAACCGTCGCAATGCTGCGCCCTAATCCTGACGTAGCGCGCGCGCAGGCTCGGCACCAGCCACCCGCCAGGCCTGGCCAAAGATTGTGCCGGTCGCGATCAGGATTGCGGCTACCGAGGCGCCTGCAAACATCAGCGGGGACAGCGCCACCCGGTCATCAAACCCCGACAGCCAGCGCTGCATCGCGACAAAGGCAAGCGGCCACGCAACGAGATTGGCAAGCAGCACCGGGCGCATGAATTGCCCGAGCAGCAACCGGAAGACGTCAATCGTCGATGCCCCGAGTACCTTGCGGATGCCGATCTCCTTGGTGCGCCGCGCGGTGTCGAACGCCGCCAGTCCATACAGGCCGACGCAACCAATGAAGATGGCAAGCGCCGCGCCAATCGTGAACAGCCGGGCGCGCTGTGCATCTTGCTTATAATATTGCTCGAACAAATTGTCCTCAACGGTGCGGGCAGCGAACGGCACGGCCGGTGCGACACGCTTCCACGCAGCCTCCGCCCGGTCGATCATCTGCTTGGACGTGGCGCCTGCGTAGCGCAGTGCCGCGTAGGACGATTCAATGTCGCCGGTAGAAAAATAATACGCCGTTGGCGGCACCGGGTCGCGCGGTGACCGGAAACGAAGATCGTCGACAACACCGATCACGCGTCGTTCACTCTCGTCCCCTTTCACTATCTGGCCGATGGCATCCTGCGGCTTTGCGAACCCAAGCTCGCGAATCGCCGCGACGCTCAGGACCACATTGAGCGGCGTCGTTTTGCGCTGTTCAGGCGACAATCGCGCACGGTCATCTTCGGCATGCGCTGTGTCAAACAGACGGCCGGCCACCAGCCGCGCGCCATATGTAGCGAAGTACCCGGCATCGACATCGACCGTCATGACAGATGGCTTGCGACCCGGTTGCCCGGGCCTGCTCATCGACCCGAAATTCGTCGTGTTCTGGTCTCCCGGCGCATTGTTTGCGCGCCCGACCGACTGCACGCCGGGAACCGCCGCAAAGGCCGCCAACAGCTCGCTGCGTTGCGCCGTCGTCAATGATCCGTCCACGAACGAACGCACGAGCACCAGCCCGTCGCGCTTGAAACCGATATCGGCCGCGCGGACATGCGCTGCCTGGGCCAGCATCACCGCGGTCGAAATCGCAAAGGCGATGGCAATGGCAAACTGCGCGATTACAAGCCCGGCGCGCAATCTCGCGCCTGCCCTGCCGCCGCCCGGCGCACGAGCCGATGCGAGCACGGCGGCCGGTTGAAAGCGGGATAGCGCAAAGGCCGGGTACGCCCCTGCCAACACCCCGACCACGAGCACCAGCAGCGCCAGTGGCGGCACTATTCCGTCTGCGCCCCAATAACTGACCGCAAGCTTGGTGCCCCCGGTCGCGTTGATGAACGGCAATGCAATTTCCGCCAGTGCAAGCCCTACCAGTGCCGCCAGCCCCACCGTCAGAATCGCCTCGCCAAGAAACTGCCGGACCAACGTTATACGAGTCCCGCCCGTTACCTTGCGCAGCGCGACCTCGCGCGCCCGCAGCCCGGCACGCGCGGTTGCGAGATTCACATAGTTCACAATGGCGATAAGCAGGGTCAGCAGGCCAACCGTCGCCAGTGTCGTCACCACGACGCGATCACCGGGCGAATAGAGGTGCATGCCATCCAGCGGCACCAGCGACTGTTCATACTCGCCCTTCTTGACGTTGCCTTCAGGATAAGCGTGTCGTTCCAGAAAGCCCGGCAGGCGCGCCTCGAACGCGGCAGCGGCGGCCGCATCCTTGAACCGCAGGAAGGTAATCAACGAGGTGCTGCCCCAGTGATCCCAATAGCTGCTGGCAAAGCGCGCGGGCACCAGCTGGGCAAACAGCTCGCTCTTGTAGCTCATATTGTTCGGCATATCCCTCAGGATGGCGCCCACCCGGTAAGGATAGGCCTTGCCGTCGACCACGACATTGAGCGTCTGGCCAATGGCGGGCTGGCTGCCGAAATATTTGCGGGCCAGTGCCTGCGTAATGATGATGCCGTCCGGATCGGCAAGCGTGGCGTTGGGGTCGCCTTGCACCGCCGGGTAGGGAAACAGCCGAAAAAAGTTCGCGTCAACCGTTGCCAGGTCCTCGCCAGTCGCCGCCGCCCCTTGCCGGATGATGGCGGCAACCTGGTTGAAGCGCGCGCCCTCCAGATCGGGGAAGTCACCGCGCAGCTGTACCAGCTCATTGCCCATGGAATAGGGGTTAGGCGCTTCGGGATAGCCCGGCAGATGGTAGCGCTCCTGGACCAGCCAGATACGGTCCCAGCCGGGCAGGACATGGTTGTACGTCGTCTCGAACCGGACGAACAGGAACAGCACCAGAAACACCGCAATGCCGAGCGCCAGGCCGCCGATGTTGAGCATGGCGAACAGCCGGTGCCGCGCGATCGACCGGTACAGCGTGGTAAGCGCAGAAACATTCATGGCAGCATCCTATTCATGGCGAAGAGCGGTAGCAGGTGGCGTGCGGGCCGCGATCAACGCGCTACCCGACACAGTCAGCGCAGCGATGGCGAGCGCGGCCAGCGACGCCCCGAGGAAGTACAGCGGCGACAGCGTGATGCGGTCGTCGAACCCGGCCAGCCAGGCGCGCATCGCGATCCACGCGACTGGCCAGGCGATGAGGTTGGCAATCAGCACCGGGCGCAGGAACTGCCCCACGAGCAACCGCAAAATATCCTGCGTCGACGCGCCCAGCGCCTTGCGAATGCCGATCTCGCGCACGCGCCGCCCCGTGTCAAACGCTGCAAGGCCGTAAAGCCCAAGGGACCCGATGATCGCTGCCAGCACGGCGCCCAGTGTGAATAACCGGCCGCGCTGCACGTCCTGCTTGTAATAGGAGTCATAGAGAATAGCGCGCGCTGAGCTGGCGAGAAACGGCACATCAGGCGCAGCGCGGCGCCATAGAGCGCGCAGCGCGTCGAGCGTTTGCTGCATGCGTTCGGGGGCCACCCGCACGGTAATCACGCCATTGAAAGCGGCGCCACCCCGATAGCTGTAAACCGTCGGCTCGACCGCTGCCAGCGGTGTGCCAAAGCGGATGTCAGCGACGATGCCGATGATGGTGACGGGTCCCGAACCAAGATCTCTCGTTTTGCCAATGGCATCCTCAGGCGTCGCAAAGCCAATGGCCCGTGCAGCCGCCTTGTTGAGCACCACGTTCACGGTGGGCCGCTTGCGACCCGCTTTTTCTGCAGCGACGGCCAGATCGTTGTCGTCGAGCGCGTGGCGGGCATCGAACCAGCGACCAGCCAAAAGGTGCGCGCCATATGTTTCAAAAAAGCCCGGACCAACCTCGGCGCCTATTAAAGATACCTTGCCCAGTCCGGTGCGACCCGCACCCCAGTTGATTGCGAAAAAACTGCCGCCGCCCGGAATGACGCCGGATACTGCGATGCGTTCGACCCCCGGCAGCCCGGCATGGGCCGCAAAAAGTGCCCGATATTGCGCTGGGTCAAGTGCGCTGTCGCTGGACGACGAAACGACGATCAATCCATCGCGGTCAAACCCCACGTCCGACTGCGCGAGATGATTGGTCTGCGCGATGAGCACCCAGGCAACGGTCCCAAGGGTGATGGAAATCGCGAATTGAACGAGCACAAGCGCGCGCCGCAAGCGCGTGCCCACGCGCCCGCCGCTCGCCCCGCTCGCCGACGCCAGCGTCGCGGCGGGAAGCGGGGCCGAGAGGATCACCGCGGGGTAAAGCCCGGCCAGCAGGGTGACGCCGACGACCATCAGCGCGACCGCCGGCAGAACCGAACCCGCGCCAGAATAGCTGAGCGCAAGGTCGGTGCCACCCAGTGCGTTGATATGCGGCAGCGCCAGTTCGACCAGCGCCAGCCCTGCCAGTGTCGCGATCACCACCGCCAGCAGCGCCTCGACCATGAACTGCCAGACGAGCGCGCGCCGTGTCGCCCCCACAACCTTGCGCATCGCCACTTCACGAGCGCGCAAGCCAGCCCGCGCGGTTGCAAGATTAATGTAATTGACGACCGCAATCAGCAAGGCGAGCGCGCCCACCAGCCCAAGCGCGGTCACAATCGCCCGGTCACGCGGTTCGGCGAGATGCAGGTCGACAACCGGCTTCAGGTCATACGCAACGGCGGACGCTGCGGCGCCCATCTCGGTATCGGGATGGCGCTTGGAAAACGCGGTGATGTCGTTACGGATCGCCTGCCCAATCTCGGGCGCAGGCACCTTGATGACAGTGGTCAGATACCCGCGCTTTGACGGATCGTCCTCACTCGATTTCGGTCGCTGCACGAAAATGTCGGCGCGGTAAGAGCGGTTGCGCGGCACGTCATCAATGATTGCGGCAACACGGTAGGGTTGCGGCTTGCCGTCGATCACCAGCGTGATGACCTTGCCTAACCCGCCTGCTTGGCCCAGATAATCGCGAGCGATGCGCTCGGTGACCACAGCGGCGCCGGGAACAGCCAGCGCCCCGCGCAGATCGCCAGACACCAGGGTTGCGGGGAAAAACGAAAAATAGTTCGGATCGACTGTTGCGACCTTCTCTTCGTGCGCCTCGACGCCGTTGCGCACGGCCATATCCTGAATCGTGAACCGCGTGCCGGAGATGCCAGGATGCTCGCTGCGCAGTTGCTCCAGCATTTCGGGCTTGACTGGAATGTTGACGCGCGGGAGGCCAGGAAACTGCATCGTGCGCTCTGCCGCCCACAGGCCGTCTGCCCCGGCCCAACCTCGATCATAGCCGCGCTCAAACGCAACGAACAAAAACAGCACCAGGAACACCGCCAGCCCAAGCGCCAGTCCGCCGATGTTGAGCGCGGCGTAAAGCGGGTGCCGAATAAGCCCGCGAAGAATTGTGTATGCAGAGATCCCGGCCGCGGCCATGGCGGCTAAGCCGCGCGCCGTGCGGACGACAGGATGCGACCGTCGAGCATGTGCACCGTGCGCTTGGCAACGTCGGCATGGGCGGGGGAGTGCGTGACCATGACGATGGTCGCACCGTCAGCATTCAGCTCGCCCAGAATATCCATCACCTGCTGGCCGTTTTCAGTATCAAGATTGCCGGTCGGCTCATCCGCCAGAATAAGCCCCGGCGCGCCGACAATCGCGCGGGCAATCGCTGCGCGCTGTTGCTGACCGCCCGACAATTGATGCGGGTGGTGGCCGCGGCGATGCGCAATGCCGACCCGGTCCATCGCCGCGTCGACCCGCGCCCGCTTGTCCGCTGCGGGGGTGCTGCGATAGGCCAGCCCCAGTGCCACATTTTCGGCAATCGTCAGTTCGTCGATCAGGTTGAAGCTTTGAAACACGAACCCCAGTCGGTCACGGCGCAACCGGGCGAGATCGGCTTCGGGCGCGTTGGCGATGTCGCGCCCCTCAAACTGGTAGCTGCCGCTGGTCGGCCGATCGATGGTGCCAAGCACGTTCAAAAGCGTCGATTTGCCGCAGCCGGACGGGCCCATGATCGCCACAAACTCACCACTCGCGATCTCCAGATCGATGTGCGTCAGCGCCGCCGTCTCAACGTCGTCCGAGCGGAAAAGACGGTTGATATTGTTCAACGAAATCATAACGTAAGAGCTCCTCAACGGATCGTAAGCGATTGATAGGGGGCATAAGCAGACAGCGCGGTCGTAACGATGCTCTCGCCAGGCGCGAGGCCGCTGGTCACTTCCACCTGATCGGGATTGCGCCGACCGATGCTGATCGCGCGCCGCACCGCGCGTTTACCATCGGCACGCACTACAAAGGCGGTCGCGCCATTGCCATCGAGCCATCCCCCGGATGGCGCGACGATGGCCGGCTGGTCAGCGCCCAGGATCAGCCGCACATCGAGCGTCTGCCCCCGGTTGAGCGCCGGCGGCGGGCGGTCAAACGACAGCTCGATGCGGAATCGACCGGCACTCACTTGCGGCAACAGCTTGGCCACATGCAGCGCGACCGCACGACCGTTAATATCCGCGATTGCCGATTGCCCGGCCCTGGTGCGCGCCAAATAGAACTGGTCCACATCGGCAACGAGCTTCCAGGCACCATCTGAATCGATCTGTCCAATTGGGTCGCCAGGTTTCAACGTCTGCCCGGGTTGCAGGGTGAATGCGGTGAGTTGTCCGGCGACCGGCGCCCGCACGGTCAGCGACTCTACACTGCGCCGCACCATCGCCAGACTATCTCGCAACTGCGCCTGGGTGGTGCCAATCCGGGCCGCCTGATCGGCCAGCACGCCGGCCTCAACGGATCGCCCGTCGCTGAGCGCTGCGACCCGGCGCCGTTGATAGGCGACTTCTGCGGCTAGCGGGTCGACGGCCGCCTGATTGACGATGCCCTTGTCGAACAAGGTCCGCTTCTTGGCGAGCTCGGTTTCTGCCTTGAGCAGTGTATTGGTCGCGTCCGCCACGTCGCGGTCGCCGTCGCGGCGGTTTCGCTCGACGCTTAGCCGCTGGCCGCTAATGGCGCTCAACTGGCCAGCGATGTCGGCCGATCGCGACGCGACGTCCAGCTCGAGCGACGGGTTGGTAAGCCGGGCAAGCGGCGACCCGGCAGAGACCAACGTACCGTCGCTTGCAATCAGATCGGCTACCTGGCCGCCCGCAATCACTGAAACAACCACGGTATGGAGCGGCGCTACCTCGCCCCTGATCGGCACAAAGTCTTGAAACGCCGCGCGCACGACCTGTCCGGTGCGGATCGCGTCGCCGTCAACCGCCAAGGTGTTCGCGCCCGGTGTTGCAAGCCATAGCAGTGCTGCGGCACCCGCGATGCCCGCGGCCAGACCAGTGCGCATGAGCAATGTGCGCCGTTTTCTGGCGGGCTGTTCCACGCGCCTGTCCATCGCCGCGCCGCTCAGTGCTGTAGGGGTGTTTCCATCCATGCGGACAGTGTACCGTGTCGATGCCGATGGGCCTAAACCATTGCTATTTTGTTATTTTATAGAGGCTATTGTCCACGCCGATAATCCCGCTGATAAAGACTGTCCGATTCCGGACACGTCGCCCGCCATGTCAATCGATTCGCCACAAATCCTTGTCGTCGATGACGACGCCGACATCATTAAGGCCGCAGGGCTCGTGCTGCGCAGGGCCGGCATGGTGGTTTCCGGCGCTGCCGACCCCGAAGCGGCCTGGGTGATCATCGGCGAGCGACCGCCCGACGTCATCATGCTCGACCTCAATTTCGCGCGGGGGCGCACGAGCGGGGACCAGGGGTTTGCGATGTTGGAGCGACTGATGGTGGCTGATCGCGACGCGGTCGTCGTCGTGGTAACCGGGCACAGCGGCATCGCGGTGGCGGTTCGCGCCATGAAAAGCGGCGCCAGCGACTTCGTCATCAAGCCGTGGAGCAATGAGCGTCTGCTGGCGACGATGGAGCGGGCGGTCGCGCTTCGGCGCGCACGCCGGGTCGCCGCGCCGCCAGTCGAGGGCGACAATCCGCTCGTAATGATCGGGGAGAGCCACGCCATCAACAGCGCAAGAGCGCTGACCGCGCGGATCGCCGCGACTGACGCGTCGGTGCTAGTGCGCGGGCCAGCAGGCACGGGCAAGACGCTGCTCGCCTGCGCCATCCACCGCGCCTCGGCCCGTCGCGATGCCCCACTGGTATCGTTCAACGCGGCGACGTCGGAGGCAAGCCTAGCCGATGCACGCGGCGCGACCCTTCTTATCGAGGATGTCGAGCAACTCTTGCCTGAGGATCAGCGGTTGCTTGCGCGCAGCACCAACGATATCCGCCTTATCGCAACCAGCCGGCTCGATCGCGTGGCGCTCCGCTCCGCGCTGAGCGACGACGTGCTGTACCGGCTGACCACGATCGAGATCGATTTGCCGCCGCTAACCGGGCGCCCGGGCGATACTCTGCTGCTGGCGCAGCATTTCGCTGCCCGTTTCGCTGCCAGATATGGCAGACCGCTGCGTCCGCTGACCGATGAGGCCGCGCGCGCGATTGCGGCCGATCCGTGGCCGGACAATGTGCATGGGCTGCGCCAGGCCCTGGAGCGCGCAGTGCTGCTGGGCACCGGCGACACGCTCGGTATCGATGATTTTGCGCAGTCTATCGCCCCGGGCGAGGTCACACCGCGCGCGATTGCTGCATCCCTGAACCTGGCAACCAGCGAGAAGGCGCTCGTTGAGGCGGCGCTGAAACGCCACGCCTATAATGTCAGCCGGGCAGCGGCGGAGCTGGGGTTGACGCGCGCAACACTCTATCGGCGGATGGCGCGCCATGGCCTATAGTCAGCTGGTGCGCGGCCTCGCCCTGCTACTCGCGGGCGGAGCGATGGCGGTGGCATGGCGCGAGGGGCTTTATGCGACGCTGTCTTTGGCCCTGCTGATCGGCGTGGCAGCGCTGGTGGCGCAGTGGCGCGACGCGCCGCAGGCCGCCGCTGCGGCCCCCGCCCCACCACTCGCCCCGGCCAACGACGCGCGCGAGCGTCGTCGCCTGACCGCCTATCTCAACCTGACGCCCGCGCCCCTCGTTACGCTGTCGGCCGATGGGCGCCCGCAGGCTGCCAACCGGGCCGCGCGCAAATTGTTCGAGACCGACGAGTTTATTGGCGGATCGGCGCCAGGCGACCCCACGCCACGCCATCAAGCGCTGGCACGGGCGATTGCCGAAACAGCGCCGGGCCGCCCCGCAAGCGTCGTGCTGGCAACGGCCGACGGGTCGCGCAGCTTTGCGCTGATAACCGCCGACGTCGCCGTTGACGGCAACGCAAGCCGGATCGCCGCGCTGCTCGACATTGAGGGGGAGCTAAGGGCAGCCGAGGCCAGCGCGCTGCGCGACATGCTGCAGGTGCTGGGGCATGAGCTCCGCAACACGCTCACCCCTATCGCCTCGCTCAGCCAAAGTGCGGCTGACATGCTGGAAGAGGACGCACCGGATCTGCCGCCGCTACGCGATGCTGTAGCAACCATCGCCCGACGCGCAGCCGATCTGCAACGGTTCAGCGAGGGCTATGCCGACCTCGCCCGCCTGCCGCCGCCAACGGCCACCCGGACCGACCTCGCCAAGCTGACGGACGATCTGGCCCGGCTGTTTCACAGTCGCTGGCCCGACATAACGCTTGCCCATGAACACCCCCAGCCGACCGGCATGCTATCAATCGACGCGGGGCAAGTCAGCGCGGCGCTATGGGCCATTCTCCAAAACAGCGCCGAAGCGGTGGCCGGGCAGTCAGAGCGGCACGTGCGCTTTATGGCGATCGCGACCGCCGAGGGCGCAACCTTCACAATAAGCGACAATGGTCCGGGCATTCCGGCGGACAATCTTGAGGCTATCTTCGAGCCCTTCTTCACCACCAAAGCCAATGGCAGCGGCATCGGCCTTGCGCTTGCCCGCCAGATACTTCGCGCCCATGGCGGCGGATTGGACGTAGCGATCGGGGGAATGGGCAGCCAACAGGCATTTGTAGCAACTTTGCCCGGCAATCGGTGATCGCACCAAAGCGCCGCGCCGCCGGTTGAGCCACTCGACCGCATACGTCTCACCGAAGCACTTCGGCGCCGTTTACCGCAACGGTTCCGCAACCATGCGGGCGGTTATCGCCGCCTCAATATAAAAAATCATTGCCGAATCATTGGCTTGAAATGGTGGAGCCGAGGGGGATCGAACCCCTGACCTCTGCAATGCCATTGCAGCGCTCTCCCAGCTGAGCTACGGCCCCATCGCTATCGGGCCAACTACCGTCTGGCCCCGTTGCCCGCAGGCAAGGCGACGCGATTATCCGCGCCGCGCGCGAAAAGCAAGGGGCGGCAGCATCGCCAGCCGCCCCGCCTGCGCCAAGCCGGCAGCGCCCTACCGCTCTTCCTCGTCGTTTGAGGTCTCGACACCCAGATCGTCATCGCCGCCCAGATCGACCTCGTCATCGGGCGAGGGTTCCTCATCGTCTGCCGCAATGTCCAGATCCTCATCGTCTCCGGCCAGATCATCATCGCCCTTTTCAGGCTTCAGTGGCTTGGGCGCGTCAAACGGCAGCGGTTGCTTGGATTTCAAAATCGGCTCCGGCTCCCAGCCCTGTCCGCATTCGATGCAGGTGACTGGGTCGTCCTTGCCAAGATCATAAAAACGCGTTGCGCATTTTGGACACGTACGCTTCGTGCCCCATTCTGGCTTCACCATAAGGTGCCTCGTGCCTTTCAAAACATGGGATATTGCAGACTAGGGCCCGCAAAGTGGGTCGCGCCTTGCCATAGCGCAAGCGCGCTGTCAAAGCCGCGCACCATGTCGCACGCAATACCAGTCCCGCGCACCATCGGCCGCTCCGGGCCGCTGCGTGGTCAAGTCACGGTACCGGGTGATAAATCCATCAGCCACCGGGCGCTCATGTTTTCGGCCCTGGCGATTGGCACAAGCCGAATCGAGGGCCTGCTGGAAGGTGAGGACGTGCTGGCCACGGCCGCAGCGCTGCGGGCAATGGGTGCAACGATCGAGCGCGGCGATGACGGGGTGTGGGAGGTGCACGGCGTCGGCGTCGGCGGCTTGATGCAGCCCGCGCAGGCGCTCGACATGGGCAATTCGGGGACCTCGACCCGGCTGCTGATGGGGCTGGTGGCGAGCCATCCCATTACCGTCACCTTCATTGGCGACGCGTCGCTCTCGGCCCGGCCAATGGCCCGCGTCATCGAGCCGCTGAGCCTGATGGGCGCCGACATAACCGCAAGCCCGGCCGGACGGCTGCCATTGATAGTGCGCGGCATCTGCCCGGCGGTGCCGATTACCTACACGCTGCCGGTTGCCTCGGCGCAGGTGAAGTCGGCGGTATTGCTGGCCGGGCTGAATACGCCGGGCATCACGCGCGTTATCGAGCCTGTTGCCACGCGCGACCATAGCGAGCGGATGCTGGCGGGCTTCGGTGCGAGCGTGACGGTTGAGGAAACAAATTCCGGTCGCATCATCTCCATCACGGGTGAGGCCGAACTGACCCCGCAGCAGCTTGCGGTGCCGGGCGATCCGTCGTCGGCGGCATTTTTCGCCGTTGCGGCGACCATCGTCCCCGGCTCCGATCTCACCATCGCCAATGTCGGGCAGAATTTGACCCGTACCGGCCTGTTCCAGGCACTGCGCATGATGGGCGCTGACATAACGCTTGAAAATGTTCGCGAGGTCGGCGGCGAGTCCGTCGCCGATCTGCGGGTTAGGCATGCGCGGCTCTGCGCGATCAACGTACCGCCCGATTTGGCGCCGAGTATGATCGACGAATATCCCATCCTGTTCGTCGCCGCCGCGCTGGCATCCGGGAGGACGGTAGCGCGCGGGGCGCACGAACTGCGGGTCAAGGAATCAGACCGGATTGCGACGATGGCAGCGGCGCTCAGGTCGATTGGCGTTGAGGTCGAGGAATTTGACGATGGCCTGGCCATTGTTGGCTCCGCCGGCGCCCTGCTCGCTGGCGGCGCGACCATCGAAACCCGGCTCGACCACCGCATCGCGATGAGCATGGCAATCGCTGCGCTGACCTGCCGTCAACCGCTCGTCATTGATGACGTGTCGCCTGTCGCAACCAGCTTCCCCGGCTTCTTCCAGATGCTTGACGGCGCCGCAGAACCGGCCCTTGGGTAACCGCATGATTATTGCCGTCGACGGGCCCGCTGCATCGGGCAAGGGAACTATCGCGCGCGCGCTCGCAACGCATTACCGCTTGCCCCATCTCGATACCGGGCTGCTGTACCGCGCGGTGGCCTACACCGTGCTCGATCTGGAGTTGAACCCCGAGATCGAAGCCGATTGCGTGGCCGCGTGCGATTTCGACGACTTGTTGCTGCATAACCCCGCCTTGCGCAGCGATGATATTGGAAAGGCGGCGTCGGTCTGCTCGGCGCATCCGCTGGTGCGCGCAGCTTTGCTGCGCCGGCAACGCCGGTTCGCGCAACAGGACGGCGGTGCTGTGCTCGACGGGCGCGACATTGGCAGCGTCATCGCGCCCGACGCCGATGTGAAGCTGTTCGTCAAGGCAACCCCGCAAATCCGGGCCCGCCGCCGCCATGCCGAATTGCGCGAGGCGGGGGCCGCGATGAGCCTTGACCGGGTACTCGCCGACATCCGCGCCCGTGATGCACGCGACAGCCAGCGGGCGATTTCACCGCTGGTGCTGGTTGCCGACGCTGCCTTGCTCGACACGAGTTTTCTGTCTATAGACGCGTCCATCCAACGGGCAATCGAGCTCGTGGAGGCTCGAATAGCGGCTAAGGTCAGTACCCCTTAGCCAGACGAGGCGCGAAGCGACGCTGGCAAAACGCTGGTTGTGCTTACGCGCCCTTTTCGCTTTTCGCCGGCCTTTGCGAATGCGCTTTCCCGGCGGATGCGGCGCTTTGCATTCGGCAGGCGCGGCAACATCGGCCACCAAGACCGCCGGATACAACCGGCTGGCCGGAAAACTGAACTAGGATACGCACCTTTATGGCCTCTTCGGCAAACCCCACGCGCGATGATTTCGCGGCACTTCTGGAAGAAACGCTCGGTGATGCAGACGGCTTTGAGGGCCGCGTCGTCAAAGGCACGGTAACCGCGATTGAGAATGATCTCGCCGTTATCGACGTTGGCCTGAAGTCCGAAGGGCGGGTGCCGCTGCGCGAATTCGCGATGCCGGGGCAGAAGGCTGATCTCAACGTTGGCGATGAAGTCGAGGTTTATGTCGACCGCGTCGAAAACGTCCATGGCGAAGCGATGCTCAGCCGCGACCGCGCCCGCCGCGAAGCCGCGTGGGACACGCTTGAGGCAGAATTCACCAAGACCGCGCGCGTTGAGGGCGTCATCTTTGGCCGCGTAAAGGGTGGCTTCACTGTCGACCTGAACGGCGCCGTCGCCTTCCTGCCCGGCAGCCAGGTCGACATCCGGCCAGTGCGCGACGTCACGCCGCTGATGGACATTCCCCAACCCTTCCAGATCCTGAAAATGGACCGCAAGCGTGGCAACATTGTCGTTTCGCGCCGCGCCATTCTCGAAGAAACCCGCGCCGAGCAGCGCTCTGGCCTCATCTTGAGCCTGGCAGAAGGTCAGATCATTGAGGGCATGGTCAAGAACATCACTGATTACGGCGCGTTTGTGGATCTGGGCGGCATTGATGGCCTGCTCCACGTGACCGACCTGAGCTACAAGCGCGTGCAGCACCCGAGCGAAATGCTGAACATCGGTGACACGGTGCGTGTGCAAATCATTCGCATCAATAAGGATACGCAGCGCATCTCGCTTGGCATGAAGCAGCTTGAGAGCGATCCGTGGGATGGCGCGATGTCGAAATACCCGATTGGTGAGAAACTGTCGGGCCGCGTCACGAACATCACGGAATATGGCGCCTTCGTCGAACTCGAAGCAGGCATCGAAGGGCTTGTCCATGTTTCTGAAATGAGCTGGACCAAAAAGAACGTGCACCCCGGCAAGATTGTCTCGACCAGCCAGGAGGTCGACGTCATCGTACTTGAGGTCGACTCCGAAAAGCGCCGCATTTCGCTTGGCCTGAAGCAGGCACAGGCAAACCCGTGGGAAGCCTTTGCCGAGGCGCATCCGGTTGGTTCGACCGTTGAGGGCGAAGTCAAGAACGCGACGGAATTCGGTCTGTTCATTGGCCTCGACAATGACGTCGACGGCATGGTCCATATGTCCGACATCGCCTGGGGCGTCTCTGGCGAGGATGCGCTCAACCTGCACCGCAAGGGCGAGATGGTGACCGCCATCGTGCTCGATATCGATGCCGAAAAGGAGCGCATCTCGCTTGGCATGAAGCAGCTGGAGCGCGGCGCCCCTGCTGCTGCCGGCGATGCGACCGCAACCGGCGACGTTGGTTCCAAGCTCGCCAAGAACGCGATTGTAACGGTCACCGTTCTGGAAGTGCGCGATGCCGGGCTTGAAGTTCAGGCAGGCGACAGCGGTGCCACGGGCTTCATCAAGCGCACCGACCTTGGCCGTGACCGCGACGAGCAGCGCCCCGAGCGCTTCCAGGTTGGTCAGAAATTCGATGCCCAGGTTACCGGTTTCGATCGCTCCAAAAAGCCGACATTCTCCATCAAGGCGATGCAAATCTCCGAAGAGAAGCAGGCGGTTGCGCAATATGGATCGTCCGACTCGGGCGCATCGCTGGGCGACATTCTGGGTGAGGCACTGAAGGCGCGAAACGCCGACGCAAAAAAATAACGGGGTAAAGGGGGGCCGGCACATATCGGCTCCCCTGCCCATTTTGTGTAATAATGTCGCGTCAACGCCTTATCCTGATGGTTAGTTTGTGCTTAATCGACTTTGGGGTTGTCTATCTCGAATGCTGATGTAGCTTTCGAGCTTGACATATTGGGGAACGCGATGATCCGATCAGAACTTATTCAGCAGCTTGTCGGGGATAATCCCGATCTCACGCCGCGCGATATCGAGGCGATCGTGACAACGTTTTTCGATAGCATTGCCGCGCAGCTGGCAGATGACGGTCGCGTCGAACTCCGCGGATTCGGGGCCTTTTCGACGCGTGCCCGCGGCGCACGCACGGGCCGCAACCCGCGCACCGGAGAAAAAGTGCCGGTCGAGGCAAAGCGCGTGCCCTATTTCAAACCCGGCAAGGAAATGCGGCAACGCCTTAACGTTTGAGGCGGCACCTGCCAGCGATCGCTTGACGCAGACACGGGCATGCGCTTGCGTGGCTGGCATGGGCGGACGTGGCGAAATCGGTAGACGCAGCAGACTTAAAATCTGTTTCCCGGCTGGGAGTGCGGGTTCAAGTCCCGCCGTCCGCACCATGACGGCCGAAGGTCAATGGCCATGGCTCTTGTCGTCAAGGTGGCGCAACATCGCCGCCGGTGGCACAATGGCGCTATGCCAGTAACCACGCCGCTTCCGGCCATGCCCTATGCCGGCACGCACCGATGAACCGGGTGCTGGTCATAGTGATGATCGCGGTGGCGATGCTCAGCGGTTGCAACCGCCGGGCAGATATTGGGCCGGTCGTCGTCAGCGCCATTGGTGATACGCCGAAAATCGCCGATGCGTCGCGTGTCGCGCTCGACACGCCATCGCGGATATTGCTGGATTCGACGGCGCAAGGGCTGGTTCGGTTTGATGCTGCCGGGCAAATCGTGCCCGGCCTTGCGGAGCGTTGGATCGTCATCGACGATGGCCGCAGTTACATATTCCGGCTGCGCGAAACAGAATGGAGCGACGGGGAGCGGGTCACTGCCGCCGAAGTGGTGAAATATCTCGCCAGGCAGATGGCGCCCGGCTCCCGCAACCCGCTGGCCCCCTATTTGACCGCCATCGACGAAATCGTGGAGATGACGCCGCAAGTTATTGAGGTGCGGCTGAAACGCCCCCGCCCGGATTTGCTCAAATTGTTCGCGCAGCCTGAGCTGGCGGTTCTCAACCCGGCTACTCGCGGCGGCACCGGGCCCTTTCGCCGGCTGCGACGCGACGAGGGACGGGTCTTGCTGCGCCCGTCTTTTGACCCGGCGCGCGTCGCCAGCGAGGAGATTGAGGAGCCCGGCCCCGAATCCAATGTCCAGCTCATCGGCGAAGGCGCAGCGCGCGCCATCACGCGATTTACTGAACGGCAATCAGACCTCGTCTTGGGGGGCAGCTTCAATAATTGGCCAGTCGTTGCGCTGGTCGATATTGCGCCAACCAACCTTCATGTCGATCCGGCCGCGGGGCTGTTCGGACTGGCGATTGTCGATCGGTCGGGCTTTCTGGCCGAAGCGCAAAACCGCGCAGCGCTTGCGCAGGCAATCGATCGAGCGGCCCTGGTCGCTGCATTTGCACCGGGCTGGGCGCCAACCGAGCAAATTCTGCCAAACCAGCTCGATTCGGCTGCCCCCCCGGCAGTACCGGCCTGGGCACAGCTGAGCTCAAGCGAACGGCGCAGCGGCGCGCGCGCGCGGGTTATGCGGTGGCGAGATGGTCATGCGGGAAAACTCATATTGCGGATCGCATTACCCAGCGGCCCCGGCGCGACGACGTTTTTCGGGTTTGTCGGCGCCGCCTTTCGGTCCATCGGCATCGAACCACGGCGCGTTGCATGGTCCGCCGACGCCGACCTGAGGCTGATCGATTCGGTCGCGCCTTATGATTCGGCCCGGTGGTATCTTGCGCGCGCATGTCAGCTTTGCAGCGAGCCAGCGATTGAAGCGCTGGACGCGGCCCGCGACGCACCGACCCTGGCAGAGCGGGCACAACATCTGGCTAAGGCCGATGCAGCGATCAACGACGACGCCGCTTTTATTCCCATCGCCCGTCCGCTGCGCTGGTCGCTGGTCGCCGAGCGCCTGAAGAGCTTTGCGGAGAATAGCCGCGCCTGGCACCCATTGAATGCCCTGCGTCGCGAGACCAGATAAGGGAGCATGACCGACCCCGCTAAACCACGCGCCATGCCGTCGATGCCGAAGCTCCCCTCGCTTGGCCGCGACGCGGCGTCTGTGCGACAGCGGGTCGACGCAATGGAGCATCTGCTGGAGGGGCTGGTCACTATCCCGGGGACCAACCGCAAACTCGGGCTTGATGTGATATTGGACATCGTGCCCGTCGGCGGCGGCACGATTGCCGCGCTGATGGGCGCCTGGATGGTGTGGGAGGCGCGCAATATCGGCATGTCCAGGTTCCAGATATTCCGAATGCTGGGCACTATCGGGCTGGATTTCCTGCTAGGGTTGATTCCCTGG
>JBJXEC010000107.1:0-17509 GCA_046155125.1 Sphingomonas sp.
TATTCGGCAGCACCCAGTTCGTGGAGGAGGATCTTGATCCGCGCCTTGTAGATATTGTCGCGTCGGCCATAGCGATTATACACGCGCAAACACGCTTCGACATAGCTCAGCAGATGGTCGGCCGTGATGAAGTCCTTGATTTCCGGCGCGATCATTGGGGTGCGGCCCATGCCGCCGCCGACAAACACGCGCCCGCCAAGCACACCGTCGCGCTCAACCAGCTGAATGCCGATATCGTGCAGGCGCATCGCGGCGCGATCCTCATCGGCCGCGATCACCGCGATTTTGAACTTGCGCGGCAGATAGCTAAATTCCGGATGAAAGCTTGACCATTGCCGCAAGAGCTCGGCCCAGGGGCGCGGGTCGGCCACTTCATCAGCGGCTGCGCCTGCATATTGATCTGACGAAATGTTGCGGATGCAATTGCCGCTGGTCTGGATGGCGTGCATCTCGACCGTCGCCAGGTCGGCCAGAATGTCGGGCGCATCGGCGAGCTTGATCCAGTTATACTGGATGTTCTGCCGCGTGGTGAAATGGCCATAACCCCGGTCATAAGTGCGGGCGATGTGCGCCAGCATCCGCATCTGGCGGCTGTCCATCGTGCCGTAAGGGATCGCAACGCGCAGCATATAGGCGTGGAGCTGCAGATAAAGGCCGTTCATCAGGCGCAGCGGTTTGAACTGATCTTCTGACAGGGCGCCAGAGAGGCGGCGCTTCACCTGATCGCGAAATTCGTCGACGCGGGCGTCGACCATGGCTTGGTCATATGTGTCATATTGGTACATGTCAGATCACCCATTCGCCGGCATTGGGGTCGGCGGGTTTGAGGGTCAGGTCGGGGCGAACGGTTGGTCCGAGCGCGCGCACGCGGTCTTTGATATGGGCGGGGCGGGGGCCTTGCGGCGTGGTTTCGGCGTCGATGACATAGGGCACGTTGACGCGCCGGGCGCCTTCTTCAGCACGCGCGATGCTCTCGCCCCGCTCGCCCACGTCTATGGCATCCTCGACATGGCGCGACCAGCCAGTGCCGGTCCACCACACCACGTCGCCCGAGGGCAAATCATTGCCGGTAAGTATCTTCACGCCATTATCTCCGACGTCATCGCAAGGGCCTTCAGGCTATCGACCGCATTGCCGCGGGCAGCCACCTCGCCGACGATGATGATCGCTGGACTGTGGACCCGCTCCCGCACGATCATCTCACCAAGGTCGGCCAGCAGCGTGCGGAGCGCGCGACCATTTGGCCGGGTGCCATTTTCGAGGACCGCCACTGGCATGTCCGGGCTGACGCCCTCGGCGATCAGCTTCTCGGCAATTGCGGCGGCGGTCGCGACGCCCATGTAAATGACAAGCGTGCGACCCTTGCCAGCAAGGCCTGACCAGTCCTGCTCCGACAACCCCTTGCACTGCCCCGCAACAAAGCTGACCGCGCTCGATGCTGCACGATGGGTGAGTGGTATCATGGCTTGCGACGCGGCGCCCATCGCGGCTGAAATGCCTGGAATGACGGTGACCGCGATGCCCGCTGCGGCGCACGCATCGGCCTCCTCGCCGCCGCGCCCGAAGATGAAGGGATCGCCACCCTTCAACCGGACGACTCGTTTTCCCCGGTCAGCCTCGGCCACCAGCAGGGCATTGATCGCTTCCTGCGCCATGGTGTGGCGACTGCGCGCCTTGGCGACGGAAATGCGCGACGTGCAAGGTGCGATGGCAAGAATGCGCGGATCAACCAGGCCGTCATGAACGATGAGATCGGCATTTAAAATCGCGTCCCGCGCCGCAATCGTCAGCAGCCCTGGGTCGCCAGGCCCAGCACCCACCAGCAGCACTTCGCCGCGATTGGGGAGCGCACGATCACGGGGAAGCACATCTGTCATGGCACGGCACATGGCGGTGGGCGCTGTCCAGTGCAACCGATTGCTCCTTGGGCATCGATAAGCGCAGCTTGTCGACCTGGCACATGGCTTGGTGCGCAGCGGCGTTGCGACGGGGCCGATAACGCCGCGTTAAGGGCACGGCGACTATGCGCACACGCTCAGGAGGAAACGATGGAGCGGGACGAGCGGTCGTTGGGACACAGCGAGGCTGTTGAGGCCGGGGGCCAGGTGCACGCCGGTCCGGGGATGGCGCCGTCGGCCTTCGAAGACAGCGATTGGCGTGGCCGGACGAACGGAGGCGCCACGCCGCGCGATCAACGTAACCGCACAGGCCAGCGGGATCCGTTCCACCGCAAGGCCCGCAAGGGCTCCGTTCAGGACGAAATCGCGCGCGCGCGCGAGTTGGTCGCCGCCGCGAAATCGGCGGTGATGGACGCCTTCGATGCGATTGGCGAGGGGCGCCCTGTCGACGCGCCGAGTCTTGAGCCGGTTGTCTCCGGCATTGCAGCGGCGATGGCGCGCAACGCCACGGCACTGCCGGGTGTCTTGCGGCTGAAGGAACGCCACGAATATACCTATTTGCATTCGCTGTCGGTGTGCGGGCTGATGATCGGCCTGGCGCGCGACCTCGGCCTTGCCGAAGCATTGATGCCTGACATTGGCCTTGCCGGATTGCTGCACGATATTGGCAAAGTGCGCGTGCCGACATTGCTGCTAGACAAGGCCGGACCGCTCAACGACGATGAATTTGGTGTCGTTCGTCAGCATGTCGAGCGTGGCCGCGACATCTTGATTGAGGCCGGGTCAATTCCGCCAATTGTGCACGATGTCTGCCTCCATCACCATGAGCGGATGGACGGGCGCGGCTATCCGGCGGGGGTCACAGGCGATCAACTGAGCATCTACGCACGGATGGGGACCATCTGCGATGTGTACGACGCGGTAACGTCGGCCCGCGCCTACAAGCGCAGCTGGTCGCCGGGCGAAGCGCTGGAATGGATGACGAGCACGACCGGCCATTTCGATCCCCGCTTGTTGAGCGCGTTCACGGCCATGATCGGCGTCTTCCCAATCGGGTCGCTGGTGCGGCTGCGTAGCGAGCGGCTGGCCGTAGTGCTCGAAGGGTCAACAGACGGGGCGCCTGAACTCGGCATCTTCTTTTGTGCGACCACTAATATGCCCTTGCCCTGGAAATTGGGCAATGCAGGGCTTGACCCGGTCATTGGCCTTGAGCGCGCCGACCGGTGGGCAATCGGCGACTGGGTTGATACGCGCGAAGCGATTTTTGCGCATTTTGGGGCCGAAAAAGACGCAGCCTGATCGCGGCCCAGCGGGGGTCGCGGCAGCGGATTACTGATCGCGCAAGCCTACCCCGATCACGCCGCGCGCCTGCTCGGTTTCCGACGACACGACCGGATAGGCGCAATAGTCCGCGGCGTAATAAGCGCTTGGCCGGTGGTTACCCGACCAGCCGATGCCACCAAACGGGGCTGCCGAAGATGCGCCGTTGGTAGGCTTGTTCCAGTTGACGATACCAGCGCGGATATTGGCCCAGAATTGGTCGTAGAGCTTCGGGTCCTGGCTGACGAGTGCGGCGGACAGACCATAGCGCGTGTTGTTGGCCTCGGCGATGGCATCGTCGAAGCTGGACGTGCGGATGACTTGCAACAATGGCCCGAACAGCTCGATGTCGGGCCGGTCATTCATTTCCGTCACGTCAATCAGGCCCGGGGTCAGAAACGGGCGATCGGCCACCGGCCGCTCCATGTGGCGGATCGGGCGCCCGCCGCGCGACATGAGCGTAACAAAGCTCTCGGTCAGCATGTCGGCCGACTCATTGTCGATCACTGGCCCCATGAAGGGTTGCGGGGTCGCGTGCGGATCGCCCACGATCAGCCGGTCGAGCAGCTTGCCGAGCACCGCCATCATCGGGTCATACAGCGTTTGGTCGATGATTAGCCGCCGGGCCGCGGTGCAACGCTGGCCCGCGCTGGTAAAGGCACTTTGCACGATAAGCGTTGCCGCCGTTTCGAGATCGGGCGTGTCCCAAACCACAATCGGGTTGTTGCCGCCCATTTCCAGCGCAAGGATCTTTTCCGGCTTGGTTGCAAAGGCGCGATTGAGCGCAATGCCGGTGCGCGCCGACCCGGTAAACAGCAACCCGTCAATGCCATCATGCGCGGCGAGCGCCTTGCCCTGCTCTGGCCCTCCGAAGACAATGCGGATGCACCCCTCAGGCACGCCCGCTTTCCGGAAACATTCGACCAGCAGGGCGCCGACGGCCGGTGTTTTCTCCGAGGGCTTGAACACGACCGCATTGCCGGCAAGCAGCGCGGGTACGATATGGCCATTGGGTAAGTGCGCGGGGAAATTGTATGGCCCCAGTACCGCCAGCACGCCGTGCGGTTTATGGCGGAGCGCCAGGCGATCGCTCATCTGTGCATCAAGCCGGCGCTGGGAGGTTCGTTCGGCATAAGCGGTGGCCGAGATGTTCACCTTGGCAATGACCGAATCGACTTCGGTCTTGGCCTCCCACAATGGTTTGCCGGCCTCGCGCGCGATGAGATCGGCAAACGCATCACTCTTGGCGCGCACGACATTGCCGAAGCGGCGCAGCGTCTCCAGCCGCACTGTGAAGGGCAGGGCTGCCCATGCCGCCCAGCTCGCCCGGGCGGCTGCAACTTCGGCATCGACGTCGCTCGGCAAACCCTGCCACACCACGGCGCCAGTTGCCGGTTCGATTGAAATCAGCTCCTGCACGCTCATCCTTGTTCGCTCGCTGCACCTGTTGTTCTTAAACGGGAGGCCGCTATTGCCTCAAATCGCGCTACAAAGCCAATCCGTGCCATTATGCTGCGGCAAGCGCCCGGCCCATCGCGCGAACATGACTGATTTTGGCGTTGAACGGCGCCCAGTCGTCATGCCTGGCGATCGCTGACCAGATTGTCTCGACGTCGTCGATCAGCATCGAACAGGGTGCGCCTTGCCAATAGGGATCGCTTGGGGTCGACCGCGTGCGATAAGGCGCAAGCAGCGCGCGGGCTTGGGCGAAGGGAGCACCCATCGCATCTGGAATAATGCCGCCGAAGCTGCGATGAAAAAAGGCGTCAAGCGGCGCTGCGGTTTCTCGCCAGCCGCGCTCGAGCGCCTGCACAACAGCTTGATCGCTGAGCCCGCGCGGAAGGACGCCAAGCCGCCACAAAAGCGCATCGAGCACGCCGCGCTGATAATGTTCGGCAAAGCGATCGAGCGCTTCCACGAGCGCTTCAGGTGGCGCAAGCGCCCGCAGTGCCCCCGCAAGTTGCATCACACTCCAGTGGACCGCCTCGGGCTGTCGGCCAAAGGCATAGCGCCCGGCATGGTCGAAATAAGCCGCCACAAAATTTGGGTCCCAGCTCGGCAGAAAGCGCCAAGGGCCATAGTCGAAGCTCTCGCCCGTCACGTTGATGTTGTCGGTGTTGAGCACGCCGTGCACGAACCCCGCCGCCATCAGCTGGGCCGCCAGCCGCGCGGTGCGGGCGACAACATGGTGCAGCAGCCGGATCGGCGCATCGTCGCCCATGTCATCGTCACCAAAATAGTGGCGCAGGACATAGCCGGTCAGTTTGGCCAGCCCCGTGTCATCGCCAAGATAGGCCAGCCGCTGGAACGTGCCGATGCGGATATGCCCATGGCTGAGCCGAACCAGCACGGCCGCGCGCGCCGGAGACGGCTCGTCGCCGCGCTCCAGCGCCTCGCCGGTTTCAATGAGCGAAAAGCTGCGCGAGGTGTCGACGCCCAGTGCCGCGAGCATCTCCGTGGCCAGCACTTCGCGCACGCCGCCCTTCAGCGTCAGCCGACCGTCGCCCCGGCGGCTCCACGGCGTCTGGCCGGAGCCTTTGGTGCCCAGATCCATGAGCCGGTCACGGTCATCGCGGGCCTGCGCAAACAGAAAGCCGCGGCCATCGCCCAGTTCGTCGTTATACACGCCGAACTGGTGGCCGTGATAACGAAGCGCAAGTGGCGTCGCCAAACTGCCGGGCAATTGCCGGAACCGACCAAAATGCTCGACCCATTCGGCATCGGTCAGCGTTTCAAGTCCGATTTCGCGCGCAGCACGATCATTGCGGAAGCGCAATATGGTGTCGGGAAAGGGTGCTGCTGCAACCTGATCGTAAAAACTGGGGCCCAGTTCAAGGATTGCGGACTCGGCGCGGTAGCGAGCGGGTTGCGGCTTGTCGGTCATCAGGCGATATGGGGGCGAGAAGGGCGGGCAGGCAAGCATGGCGGCATTTGAGGACCGATATTGGTGGTCGAACGACGGCATTCGCTTACACGCGCGCGATTATGCCCCGCGCGATGCGGTGGCGGCAGCGGGGCGTCCGCCGATCCTGTGCTTGGCCGGCCTCACGCGCAATGCGCGCGATTTTGATGTGCTGGCCGAGCGGCTGTCGGCTGAGTGGCGGGTGCTGGCGCTTGATTTTCGGGGGCGCGGCGAAAGCGGCTATGCCAAAGACCCGATGTCCTATGCGCCGCTTACGTATGTGCAGGACGTCGAGGCATTGCTCACCGAGCTTGGTGTTGAGAGCTATGTCGCGATTGGCACCTCGCTTGGCGGCATCGTAACGATGCTGCTTGCGGGTGCTTCGCACGGGCAAATTGTCGGCGCGGTGCTGAACGACGTTGGGCCGGAAATCGACCCCGCTGGCCTTGCCCGCATCCGCAGCTATGTCGGCAAAAGCAGCAGCTGGCCGACCTGGGTTCATGCAGCGCGAGGTTTGGCGGACACCAATGCAGGTGTGTTCCCCGATTATGCACTGACCGAGTGGCTCGCCATGGCAAAGCGGCTTTACCGGGTGAACAGCGCCGGCCGCATCGTGCTCGATTATGACATGAGGATCGCCGAGCCGTTCCGGGTGCCGGGCAACGAGGCGGGGCCAGATATGTGGCGCGCGCTGGAGCGGCTGAAAACAGTCCCGACGCTGATTGTGCGGGGCGCCCTGTCCGACGTGCTGGCAGCGCCCGTCGCCGAGCGGATGATCGCGGCGCTCGACCGCGCCTCGCTGGTGATCGTTCCTAGCACCGGCCATGCGCCGACACTGGACGAGCCGATCGCGGCAGCGGCAATCGACACGCTACTTGCGCGTATTGCCGCCGTATCGGCGATCAGCTGACCGGTCGGCGTCCACCATGCGGCCCCATATCCTGCACCTCCATTCCAGCTTCAACCTTGGTGGCAAGGAAGCGCGCGCCGTGCAGCTGATGAATCATTTCGGTGATCGCGCGCGACACACCATCGTCTCTGGCGTGCCCGATCAGCTAGGCGCGCGTGACGCCATTGCCCAGGGCATAGCCTATGAAATTGCGCAGGACCCGCCGCCGCTCACGGGCAAGCCCTCAGTGGCGCGCTATGAGGCGATAGCGCGCTATCTGCGCCGGTTCGACCTGGTGCTGACCTATAATTGGGGTGCAGTCGACGGGGTGATGGCGCGGCGCGTGTTCAGCAAGGGGCAGCCGCCGCTCGTCCACCATGAAGACGGATTCAATGCCGATGAAGCTGGCGGGCTGAAGGCCGAGCGCAACGCCTATCGCCGCATCGCCTTGGGCGCCGCGCACGCGCTGGTCGTGCCCTCGCAGACGCTGGAGGCCATCGCGCTGAAAGTGTGGAACCAGCCGCGCGGCCGCGTCCACCGCATTTTCAACGGCATCGACGTTGCGCGCTATGCCGCGCCGCCCGAGCGAGAGGCAATTCCCGGTTTTCGCCGCAAGCCGGGAGAAGTCGTCATCGGCACGCTTGCGGGCTTGCGTGACGTGAAAGACTTGCCGCTTCTGGTCCGCTCCGTCGGCGGACTGGCGGGCAGGGTGCGGCTGGTTATTGTCGGTGAGGGGCCAGAGCGCGCCCGGATCGAACAGGCAGCGCGGGCGATGGGGTTGGGCGAGCAGTTTTTGCTGCCGGGCTTTCTGCCCGACCCGCACCGTTATGTCGGGCATTTTGACATTATGGCGCTGTCGTCCTGGTCCGAGCAATTTCCCATCTCGGTTGTGGAGGCGATGGCGGCCGGGGTCCCGGTCGTCGCGCCGCCGGTGGGTGACGTGCCAATGATGATCGCTGACATCAACCAGCCGTATATTGCCGAGCATCGCGGCGAAGTGTGGTTGCGCGATGCGTTGCAGGCGCTGGTAAACGACGAAGCGCTGCGCAAAGCCATCGGCGAGGCCAACCGCGCCAAGGCGGTGCAGCGCTACGATGCGGCAACGATGTTTGCGGCGTATACCGCGCTATATGCTAGTGCATTGGGTAGGCCCGGCGCGTTTGGAGAGACATGAATTCTCTCGCATCGGTGCGGTCGTTCGTTATATCATGGCCAAAATGTGGTCAGGGGAAAGTGCGTGTTCAAAGGCTTGAAGCCTATCATTTACGGCGGAAACGAAGTGTGGCCGCTGGTGGAAGGTGGCAAAGGTGTGGCCGCTACCAACCATGCGAGCGCAGGCGCCTGGGCAGCGGCGGGCGGTATCGGCACGGTTTCTGCCGTTAATGCTGACAGCTATGATGCCGAGGGCAAAATCATCCCGCAGATATACCGCGCGCTAACGCGGCGCGAGCGCCATGAAGAACTGGTGCAATATGCCATTGACGGCGCGGTTGAGCAGGTGCGCCGCGCGGCCGAAATTGCTGGCGGCAAGGGCGCTATCAACATCAACGTGCTGTGGGAAATGGGCGGCGCGCAGCGGGTGCTGCACGGGGTGCTGGAGCGCACGCGCGGTATGGTCTCTGGCGTTACCTGTGGCGCCGGAATGCCCTATAAACTCAGCGAAATCGCGGCGTCTTATGAGGTCAGCTACCTGCCGATCATCAGTTCTGCACGTGCCTTTCGGGCCCTTTGGAAGCGGGCGTACTCGAAGGCGTCTGAGTGGCTGGCGGCCGTCGTTTATGAAGATCCGTGGCTGGCTGGCGGGCACAACGGCTTGTCAAACGCAGAAGATCCGCTGGTGCCGCAAGACCCTTATCCGCGCGTAAAAGCGCTGCGCGAAACGATGCGCGAGGGCGGCATTTCCGACGATGTGCCCATCGTGATGGCCGGCGGCGTGTGGTTCCTGCGGGATTGGGATGCGTGGATCGACAACCCCGAGCTTGGCAGCATCGCTTTCCAGTTCGGCACGCGCCCGCTGCTGACCAAGGAAAGCCCGATCCCGCAAGGCTGGAAGGACAAGCTGACGCATATCGAGGAAGGCGAGGTGCTGCTCCACCGCTTTTCCCCCACCGGCTTTTATTCAAGCGCCGTTCGCAATGAGTTTCTGCGCAATCTTCAGGCCCGCTCGGAGCGGCAGATTCCGTTCTCGACCCAAGCCGCCGGTGACCATCAGTTTCAGCTCGATGTCGGCGTGAAGGGGAAGAACTTCTGGGTGACCAAAAATGATCTGCTGCGTGCGCGCACCTGGTTTGGCGCGGGCTTTACCGACGCCTTGAAAACCCCCGACAACACGCTGGTGTTTGTGACCCCAGCCGACAAGGCTGAGATTCGCAAGGACCAGTCTGATTGCATGGGGTGCCTAAGCCAATGTGCGTTCTCGTCCTGGATGGACAGCGAAACCAACTCGACCGGGCGACTGGCCGATCCGCGATCCTTCTGCATCCAAAAGACATTGCAGGAAATCGCGCATGGCGGGTGCACCGAAAGCAACCTGATGTTCGCTGGGCACGGTGCTTATAATTTCAAGCGCGACCCGTTTTATTCCAACGGCTTTGTGCCGACGGTGAAGCAGCTGATCGACCGAATTTTGACGGGGGACTGAAGACGCCGGGTCGTTGCAAGAACACGCCGCGCCACCTGGCGTAAAATCAGCGGCGCAGGCGATGCTGGCGTTGGTGATTCACCGAATAGGCGGTCCAAAGGGTTGACGCCAGGGCCATGAACGGTACGCCAAAGCCTTCAGCGAATTGCCCAATGCCGAACGCGACGAGCGCGATTGCGACGGCAACGATGGCATAAAGTTTGATGGAAAACACTGCTGATATCCTTGAAGTTCCGGGCGATATTCTAAGCTGATCATGGGCGGCTGTCTATGCCACTGCCTTGGGCGCCCCGCGCCCCAGATGGGGCAGTCAGGCAGTCAGACCATGCCTAAACCCATCCTTCCAGCACTTGGTCGGGCGGGCGGTGGCCATCGGCCCAGATGCGAATGTTGGCGATGACCTTGTCGCCTGCGGCCATCCGCCCTTCGAATGTGGCTGAGCCCATATGCGGGGTCATCACGACATTGGGCAGCGCCAGCAGGCGCGGGTCGATTTGCGGCTCGTGGCGCCACACGTCCAGCCCTGCGCCCGCCAGCCGCCCGCCTTCGAGCGCGTCGATCAGCGCTTCTTCATCAACAATGCCGCCGCGCGAGGTGTTGATGAGATAGACATGCGGCCGAAGTAGCGCGATCCGCGGACGATCTAGCAGGTTCTCACTACCGGCATTGCGCGGCGTATGTATGGTGAGAATGTCGATATTGGCGAGCATCTCGTCGAGATTGGGATGCCATTCTGCGCCAAACTCTGCCTCCACCACCTTGGGGAGTCGGTGGCGGTTATGATAGTGGATCGACAGCCCGAAGGCGCGCGCGCGCCGGGCAACCGCCTGCCCGATGCGCCCCATGCCGACAATGCCAAGTGCCTTCCCGCCGATCCGGTGGCCGAGCATGCCGCCGGGGCTCCACCCCTTCCATTGGCCCGAGCGGACGAGCTTTTCGCCTTCCGCCAGCCGCCGCGGCACTGAAACGATGAGCGCCATCGTCATGTCGGCGGTATCTTCGGTCAGCACACCGGGCGTGTTCGTCACAATGATCCCGCGTTTGCGCGCTGCACGGAGATCGATGTGATTCACGCCCGCGCCAAAATTGGCGATCAGCTTCAGCCGCTCGCCTGCCCCTTCGATAAGGCTTGCGTCGATATCATCGGTGACGGTCGGTACGAGCACGTCGCAAGTCGCCATGGCCGCCGCAAGGTCAGCCCGAGCCATTGGAACGTCAGCGCGGTTGAGCGTTGTGTCGAACAGCTCGCTCATGCGGTCCATCACCACGTCCGAAAGCTCGCGCGTTACGGTGACCTTGGGGGTGGCGACCTTGGGCATGACGTGTCTCACTTGGCAAAAGCGTCTCATTTCGGGCGGCATTGACGCTTGGCGGGTGATGCTGGCGGCGTCAACGGTGGTTGAAGCACAACCGTGCATAGCGGTACAGTGGCTGACGAATGGCTTTCAGGGGGCGTGCAATGCGGGTAGCGCGGATAATCGGTTTGGCGGTCGCCGGGGCGCTGTTGACGTTGGGGAGCGCAGGCGCTGACGCGCAAAAGCGCCAACACCCGTATTTTGCCTCAATCTCGGCATCGGAGGCGATGATGCGCACAGGGCCGGGGCGCAACTTTCCCGCGAAATGGCGCTATCGGCGCTCGGACTTGCCGATCAAGGTGATCGAGTCCCACAAGGACTGGCGCAAGGTTGAAGATCCGCAGGGCGAGCAGGGGTGGATATTAGGCAATTTGCTGAGCGATACCCGCACAGCGATTGTGACTGGCACTGTTGCAGAAATGCTGGCCGGCCCGCGTTTCGGCACCAAGATTTTGTGGCGGGCCGCGCCCGGTGTGGTTGGCCGCATCAGCAAGTGCGCGCGCGGGTGGTGCCTGTTCGATGTGCGCGGGCGCGCAGGCTATGTCGAGGCGAACCGGCTCTGGGGCACCGATGCCGGGGGGTGACTGGCGGACGAAACGTCGTGTCGCATTTGTCGACCCGCGCTGATTGTGCCCGATAATGCCGGTTGAGCGCTGATCCGGGCAGCCTTGGATCATTTTCGTGCCTGGCGGGAGCGCGCACCCTTGCCCCCCTCAAATCATCGTCCTAGAAGCGCGGCAAGCCCGTCTCTTTCGCAACTGCGAGAACCGTTTTGGTCGACCTTTCGCAATATCTGCCGATCCTGCTTTTCCTTGGTGTCGCGCTGGCGCTGTCGAGCGCGTTCGTGTTCCTGCCGATGGGCATTTCCCGGTTGACGGGCGCCCACAAGCCAACACCTGAAAAACTCGCGGAATATGAGTGCGGCTTTCCCGCCTTTGAGGATTCGCGCAGCCAGTTTGATGTGCGCTTCTACCTTGTCGCGATCCTGTTCATTATCTTCGATCTGGAAGCGGCGTTCATTTACCCCTGGGCAGTGTCCGTGTTTCACCTTGGCTGGACGGCATGGTTTGCGATGATGATTTTCATCGGCGAGCTGGCGCTTGGTCTTGCTTATGCCTGGAAGAAGGGAGCGCTCGATTGGGAGTAGAAATTTCCGCGCTGCCGCCGTCGGGCCCCGTGGCTGACACGGGTCTGCTCGCTGAGATTAATGGCGAACTCGACGACAAGGGCTATCTCGTTACCTCTGTTGAGTCGCTGTTCCAATGGGCGCGCACAGGCTCGCTCTGGCCAATGACCTTTGGCCTTGCCTGCTGCGGCGTGGAGATGATCCATGGCTATATGGCGCGCTATGATTTCGAGCGGTTTGGCATCGCGCCGCGCGCCTCGCCCCGACAATCCGATGTCATGATCGTGGCCGGCACGTTGTGCAACAAAATGGCGCCCGCCCTGCGCCGGCTGTACGATCAAATGTCGGAGCCGAAATACGTCATCTCGATGGGAAGCTGCGCCAATGGCGGCGGCTATTATCATTACAGCTATTCAGTGGTGCGCGGCTGCGACCGGATCGTGCCTGTGGACATTTACGTCCCCGGCTGCCCGCCGACCGCCGAGGCCTTGCTGTATGGCATCATGCAATTGCAGCGCAAGATCCGCCGTGTGGGCACGATCGAGCGGTGAGGTCTTCTGCACCCCGTTATGCGCCCAATGATGGAGTTATCGAAGCGGCGGCGGCGGCGCTTGGCGACCGGCTGCTCGGCACCCTCGACGCGGTTGGCGAAATCACGCTGACGGTGGCGCGCAACGACCTTGTGCCCGCAATGGTGGCATTGCGCGATACGCCGGGCCTCGACTACCAGCAGCTCGTGGAAATTGCCGGCGTCGATTATCCGGAACGCGCCGAGCGTTTCGACGTTTGTTATCATCTGCTTAGCCTCACCCGGAACCACCGCATCAGGGTGCGCGTAACGACCGATGAAGCGCAGCCCATCCCGTCGATAACCGGCATTTGGCCCGTCGCAGGCTGGCTGGAGCGGGAGGTTTACGACCTGTACGGCGTGCTGTTTTCCGGCAATGCTGACCTTCGCCGCATCCTCACTGACTATGGCTTTCGCGGCCACCCGCAGCGCAAGGACTTTCCGCTCTCGGGTTATGTCGAGCTGCGCTATTCCGAAGAAGCCAAGCGGGTGGTTTATGAGCCAGTGCAGCTCGCTCAGGACTTTCGCAGTTTCGATTTCATGAGCCCATGGGAAGGCGCGGAATATATTCTGCCCGGCGACGAAAAGGCGCCAGCGCCAGTGCCTGCAGCCGCGCCGGCGCCGCCAGCAGCCGCGCCGACATCGCCTGCAGTCACGCCGACGCCAATAGTAGCGCCGCCAGCAGCCGCGCCTAAGGTCGAAGCGAAGCCGGCAAAGGCGCCCGCGGCAAAGGCGCCCGCAGCAAAGGCGCCCGCAGCAAAGGCGCCGCGCAAGCCTCGTGCGGCACCGACAAAGGCCATTGCCGATGCCGCCCTGCCCACGGCCGCGCCCAAGCCTCCGCGCAAGCCGCGGGCTAAAAAGATGAGCCCAGACAATGGCTGAGTATATCGATAAGCTCGAGGGCCAGATCGACCTTGCCGACCCTGAAGTCGGCGATGTCGTGATCCAGAACTACACGATCAATTTCGGGCCGCAGCACCCCTCAGCGCATGGGGTGTTGCGCCTTGTGATGGAGCTGGACGGCGAAATCGTTGAGCGGCTCGATCCGCATATTGGCCTGCTTCACCGCGGGACGGAAAAGCTCATTGAGCACAAGACCTATCTTCAGGCGCTGCCCTATTTCGACAGGCTCGATTATGCCTCGCCGTTGGCGATGGAATATAGCTATGTGCTGGCGATAGAAAAGCTGCTTGATCTGGAAGTGCCGCTTCGGGCACAGTATTTGCGCGTGTTTTTCGCGGAACTTACGCGCATTTCCAACCACATCCTCAACCTCGCGCATCATATTCTCGATGTGGGCGGCATGACTGCGCCCTTGTGGCTGTATGAGGCGCGCGAGGATTGCTATGGTTTCTTTGAGCGCGCTTCGGGCGCGCGGATGCACTGCGCGCTGTTTCGGCCGGGCGGGCTGCACCAGGACATGCCGCTCAAGCTGCTGACCGATATTGGTGACTGGCTTGATGATCGGCTGCCGCGCCTGTTTGAACAGGGGCTGTCGCTCGTGACCGACAACCGCATCTTCAAGCAGCGCAATGTCGATATCGCGATCGTCAGTCGGGAAGATGCAATCAAATGGGGCTTTTCCGGGCCAATGATCCGGGCGGCCGGCATCCCCTGGGATTTGCGCAAGTCGCAGCCCTATGACGTGTATGACCGGATGACATTCGACGTGCCTGTCGGCACGCGCGGCGACTGTTATGACCGCTTCATGGTGCGCGCCGAAGAAGTGCGCCAGTCGATCCGGATCATGAAGCAATGCCTTGCCGAAATGCCCGAGGGGCCAATTGCAAGCGACGACCGCAAGGTGGTGCCGCCCAAACGGGGCGAAATGAAGCGCTCGATGGAGGCGCTGATCCACCACTTCAAGCTTTACACTGAGGGCTTTCACGTGCCGGCAGGCGAAGTCTATGTCGCGACCGAAAGCCCCAAGGGTGAGTTCGGCGTGTATCTGGTGAGCGACGGGACGAACAAGCCCTATCGCTGCAAGATCCGACCGACCGCGTTTTCGCATCTGCAGGCAATGGACTTCATGAGCCGGGGCCATATGCTGGCGGATACGACAGCGATATTGGGCGCGCTCGACATTGTGTTCGGGGAGTGTGACCGGTGAGCAATATTGTCGGCTATCAGCTTAAGCGGCCGTTGGGCGCTGCAGTAACGGCGGTTGGGATATATTGCTGCATCAGGCTCGGCTCGCAGTTCGCTTATGCCCTTGGCGTTCTTCTCGGGTCGAACTGATGCCTGACACCCCCGCCACCCTCAACCTCGCCGAAAAGCTCGCGGGCTTTGCCGATCACTGGAACCCGCGCATCATTGGTCATTACAACGGCAATGAAATCCGCGTGGCCAAGCTACAGGGTGATTTTACGTGGCATGCCCATGCCGACACCGATGAGCTGTTCTTCGTCGTATCGGGCGAACTCGGCATTGAATTTCGAGATGGCACAAAACGGTTGAAGGCGGGCGAGATGCTCGTCGTGCCCAAAGGGACGGAGCACCGGCCGTTTGCCGAACAGGAATGCCACATCATGCTGCTTGACCGCGCGGGCGAGCCGAATACCGGCATCAACCCGTCCGAGCGCACGCGCGCCGTGCTGGAAACGATCTGATGGCTGATCACGCCCATATTCCCCCCGAAGCCGAAACTCGCGCGCGCTGGGGCGATTTCGCGTGGACAGCGGAAAATGCCGCCAAGGCCGCCGAGATCATCGCGCGGTATCCGCCGGGCCGGCAAATGTCGGCGTCGCTGCCGTTTCTTGATCTTGCGCAGCGGCAGGTGGGCGCTGAAACGCACACGCAAGGCTGGCTGCCGGTTCCCGTCATTGAGTTTGTCGGGCGCGAACTCGGGATGCCCTATATGCGGGTGTACGAAGTCGCGACCTTTTACACGATGTTCAATTTAGCGCCGGTTGGCAAATATCATGTTCAGGTGTGCGGCACCACGCCGTGCCTGCTAGCGGGGTCCGACGATGTGATGGCGGCGTGCAAGAATGCCGGGCTGGTCAAGGGCAAGACTACGCCCGACGGCCTGTTCACGCTCACCGAGGTTGAGTGCCTGGGCACCTGCGCCAACGCGCCGATGGTGCAGATCAACGACGACAATTTCGAAGACCTCGACTATGATCGCACGACCGCGATCCTCCAGGCGCTGGCACGGGGCGAGGCGCCCAAGACGGGGTCGCAGACTGGCCGGCAGACGAGTTGCCCGGCGGGCGGGCCCACCTCGCTCACCGCGATGGTGAGCGAAAACCATGACTATCGGGGAGAATGGGCGTGAGCAAAAACACCGTCTTCACAATTCTTGCGATCATTGGCGGGCTGGTCGTGTTTGGCTGGTTGCTGAAGCTGACCTTCGCGCTGTTTGGTCCGCTGCTGCTGGTTGGCCTTGGCGTCGTGGTTTATCTCGCGGTCAGCAACAACAAGCGCATCGGGGGCCCGAAGTGAATGGTGGTTTCCGGGTTGCGATCGCTGCATGTTTCCTGTGCTGCGGCACCGCCATTTTTTCCTCGGTTGAGAGGAAGAAATAAGGTGTCGACCCTCAAATCCGCAAAGGCTGGCATTCCCATCGTCGGCGTCATTTTCCTCGCGCTGGCGGTGTTCAAGCTGGTCAAGGGCGATGCGTGGATCGTGTGGGCCATCCTTGGTTTTCTGTTCGGCGGATTGGGGCTCTTCGCGAACCGGTCTGCGGGAGATAAGACGTGAGCCTCTCCGACAAGGACCGCATCTTCACCAATGTCTATGGGTTTCAGCCATGGAATCTGGCGGCAGCGCGTGCGCGCGGCGACTGGGACAATACCAAGGCGCTGCTCGCTTTGGGGCACGACACGATCATCGACCATATCAAAGCGTCTGGCTTGCGCGGGCGTGGCGGGGCGGGTTTTCCCACCGGCACCAAATGGTCGTTCATGCCCAAGGAGCCCAAGCCCGATCGGCCGAACTTTCTCGTCATCAACGCCGATGAGTCGGAGCCGGGCAGCTGCAAGGACCGCGAGATCATCCGGCATGACCCGCACAAGCTGATCGAGGGTGCGCTGGTCGCAGGCTTCGCGATGCGCGCGCGCGCGGCCTATATTTACATTCGCGGGGAATATATCCGCGAGGCCGAAACGCTGTTTGCAGCAGTTGCTGAGGCTTATGCGGCGGGGCTGGTGGGCAAAAATGCGTGCGGCTCGGGCTATGATTTCGACGTGTTCGTGCACCGCGGGGCTGGCGCCTATATCTGCGGGGAAGAAACCGCGATGCTGGAGAGCCTTGAAGGCAAAAAGGGCCAGCCGCGCCTCAAGCCCCCGTTCCCGGCGGGCGCGGGGCTTTATGGTTGCCCGACGACCGTCAACAATGTCGAGAGCATCGCCGTGGCGCCCACGATTTTGCGGCGCGGGCCGGAATGGTTTTCCAGCTTCGGGCGTGAGAACAACAAGGGCACCAAGCTCTTCCAGATCTCCGGCCATGTGAACCGGCCGTGCGTGGTTGAAGAGGCGATGAGCATTTCGTTCCGCGAGCTGATCGAGGTGCATTGCGGCGGCATTCGCGGCGGTTGGGACAATTTGCTGGCGGTCATCCCCGGCGGCTCGTCTGTGCCGCTGGTGCCGGCCGAGCAGATCATGGACGCGCCGATGGATTTTGACGGGCTGAAGGCGCTCGGGAGCGGCCTTGGCACGGCGGCTGTCATCGTGATGGACAAGAGCACCGACATCGTCCGCGCGATTTCGCGGCTTAGCTATTTCTACAAACACGAAAGCTGCGGCCAGTGCACGCCGTGCCGCGAGGGCACTGGCTGGATGTGGCGCGTGATGGAGCGGCTGCGCACGGG
>JBJXEC010000108.1:0-7725 GCA_046155125.1 Sphingomonas sp.
CCGGGAAGCAGCACCTTGCCCTTAAGATCCGCGCGCCAGTCCGGCCGCTCGGGGCGCTTGTCTTCGCGTTGGAGCAGGCGAACGACATGGCCGTCTTTGCTCATCACAAGCCCGGTGAAGCGCAGCACCTTTCCCTGCTCATCAAGCGTGACGCCGTTCACATTGTCGATCAGCGAATCAGCAAGCGCGGGCGACGCGCTCATCATGGCCGCGGCGAGCAACAACAGCTTCTTCATCAACCGACCCTTCCAGTGCGCGACATGGCGCGCATCTCATCTCACCATTACTCCACCGCGCATAAGGCGTGTTCCTTCGCCGCGCCAGATGGTCTAGTCGGGGCGACTTATGGCGACCGAATCCCAACCCGCAACACTCCCCGTGTCAATCGACGATGTGCGGGCAGCGCATGCCCGCATCAGCGATGCGATCGTCCGCACGCCGACGCTCATCAGCCGCACGCTCTCACAGCTGACCGGCGCCACGGTGTATCTGAAGTTCGAGAATCTGCAGTTCACCGCAGCGTACAAGGAGCGCGGCGCGCTCAACACGCTGCTGCACCTCAATCCGCAAATCGCGGGCGTTATCGCAGCCTCTGCCGGCAATCATGCGCAAGGGCTTGCCTATCACGCCAACCGGCTCGGCATCCCGGCTACCATCGTGATGCCAACCAACACGCCGACGGTGAAGGTAATGCAGACCGAAGGACACGGCGCGACCGTCATCCTGCACGGCGAGACCTTTGACGATGCCTATGCCCATGCCCGCGAGCTTGAGGCCGAGCGCGGCTTCACCTTTGTCCACCCGTTTGACGATGCGCGCATCATCGCGGGGCAAGGCACGGTGGCCATCGAGATGCTGGAGGACGTGCCCGAAATCGATACCTTCGTGACCCCAATTGGCGGTGGCGGGCTCATCTCCGGCATGGCGACGGTGGCGCGGGCGTCGGGGCGGCCAATCGACGTGATTGGCGTGGAGGCAGAGCTTTTCCCGTCAATGTACAACCGTATCAACGGCACTGCGATGCCGTGCGCTGGCGACACGCTGGCCGAAGGCATTGCGGTTAAGGAACCGGGCGCGATCACCTCGCTGATGGTCGCCGAATTGGTCGATGACATCGTGCTGGTCAGCGAACGGAGCCTGGAAGAGGCCGTCAGCCTGCTGCTGCAAATTGAAAAGACCGTGGTTGAGGGTGCAGGCGCCGCCGGGCTGGCAGCACTCCTCCAGCACCCGGCGCGGTTCCGCGGCAAAACCGTGGGCGTGGTGCTCTGTGGCGGCAACATCGACACGCGCCTGCTCGCCAATGTGCTGTTGCGCGATCTCGCCCGATCGGGGCGGCTCGCCCGGTTGCGGGTGCGGTTGCAGGACCAGCCGGGTGCCCTGTTCAAGCTGGTGCGCGTGTTCGATGCCGAGCGGGTCAACATCATCGAAGTCTACCACCAGCGCGTGTTCACCACGCTTCCCGCCAAAGGCCTCATCACTGACATTGAGTGCGAAACACGCGACCGGGCGCATCTTGACCGGCTCGTCGATGCCATTCGCACAGCAGGCTATGAAGTCAGCCTGGTCGAGCTGGCGTAAACACGGCGCCAATCTGCCCCAAAGCGACACGCTGTCGCCGCGCGTGAGGCGACAATCCACAAGCATCTTCACGCTTCTGCACGATTTCGTGGTAAAGCTCCTTTTCATCACCGGTGCGACGATTAATAAGGGCTGCCGGGAAGCTGGCACGATGCTGGTGCGTAAGAGGATGACGGGCGGTGACTGCACCATTTCGCTTTCCGCGATTTTTCGTGACGAGCCCGTCGCCTTGCCCCTATTTGCCAGGCCGGCAGGAGCGCAAGGTCTTTACTGAACTGAACGGCCCGCACGCAACCGAACTGAATGATGCGCTGGGCCGCATCGGCTTTCGCCGCAGCCAGTCCGTTGCCTATCGGCCAAGCTGCGCGGGCTGCTCGGCCTGCGTATCGGTGCGCGTCGTGGCCGACGCGTTCGAACCAAACGCGACGCAGCGCAAGCTGCTGCGCCGGCATGAGGACATTGACATCATCGCCTGCAAGCCCTGGGCGACCGATGAGCAGTTTGCGCTGCTGCGCCGTTACCTCTCGGCACGGCACCCGGGCGGCGGCATGGCTGGCATGGACGAGGGCGATTATGCCGACATGGTCGAGCAAAGCCCGGTCAAATCCTCCATCATCGAATATCGCGAACCTTCCGTTGGTGGGCGGCGCGGTCGCCTGGTCGGCGCCTGCCTGACCGATCAGCAGGGCGATGGGCTGTCGATGATCTATAGCTTTTTCGATGCCGGTCATGAGCACCGGGCCGGGCTTGGCAACCTCATCATCATGGACCACATCCTGCGCGCGCGCGCGATGGGCCTGGCCTATGTCTATCTTGGCTATTGGGTCAAAGGGTCAGAGCGGATGTCCTACAAAACCCGCTATCGGCCGATCGAAGTGCTTGGCCCCAATGGCTGGTCGCTGTTGAACAATGCCGACCTGCCCGGCGCGGCTGCCCAACCGCAGGACGCCTGAGCCGCGCTAGCCGCCGTTGGGCAATCGCGCCACGTCAACGCCCACATCAAGCAGTTCTTCGCCGTCACCGAGCCGGAACCCGGCAACCGGCGCCGCGCCTGCCGCGTCCAACCCAACGGCCACGCGCACATGCCCTTCACCAACTCGCGCACCAATCGCCGGATCGAGACCAATCCAGCCGACTCCGTCGACAAAGGCTTCGGCCCAGGCATGCGGCGCCGCACGGTGCAACGCGGCGAGGCTATAGCCCGTAATGTAGCGGGCGGGCGCCCCCATGGCCTGTGCGCAGGCAATGAAGATATGCGCCAGGTCGCGTGCCGTGACGGCATCGCGCGTCAAGGCCTGCGCCGCGGTCTGGCCACGCACTGGACGACCAACGTCAATGGTGAAACGGCGAGCAAGCGCCGCGCATAACGCGTCGAGCCGCTCAGTCAGCGGACTGCCCGGCAAAATTTGCGCCGCCAGCGCCGTTATTTCAGCCGCTGGGGCGGTGAGCGCCGTTGCGCGATTGAACAGCATCGCCGGAAATGGCTCGAACACACCGGATTGCACGCCCGCATTGTCACTGGTGATAACCTCACCCGTAACAGCGATTTCGACCTGATCGATCGGGCCTTCGGCATAAAGCATGGTGACGGCGTTGCCGAACCCATCCTGACCAGGTTTCAACCGCGCGTCGCAATCCACGTCGATCCGCCAGTCAGCGATGCCCTGTAAGGCCGAGTCGCTCGGCCGCAGTCGCAGCATTTGCACCAGCCTGGCCTGCGGCGCCGAGAAGCGATAGCGCGTGCGGTGTTCGACCGACAGACGCATCAGCTGAACCTGAACTGGGTGGCAATCGCCTGGCTGATGGCGGCATTTTCGGCGTTGAAGGCGTGGAGATATTGGTGAAGCCCCGTCTTGATGACGTCGCGCGATTTGAGCTTTTGCATCCGCGCATGCCGCATGCGGGCCATGCGGTCGGCCGCACCTTGCAACCCGGTGCGCCGCGCCAGCAGGCTGAGGATTTCGACCGTCTCCTCGGCACAGCCCGCAAGCGAGCGGGGCAATTCTGCCCGGCACAATAGCAGGTCAATGACATTGGCCGGCGACAGGCCCTCACTGTAGAGCCACCGGTACGCCGTTACCGCCGATACGGTTTGCAGGATCGTGGTCCATTGGTCACGATCGACCACACCGCCGACCCGTTCCCCTTCCGGCAGCAGCAAATGATATTTCACGTCGATCAGCCGGGCGGTGTTATCTGCCCGCTCAATCAATTGCCCCAGGCGAACGAAAGCGTTGGCATCGTTGCGCAGCATCCGGTGGAGCGCGCCTTCGAACACCAGCGACTCGTTTTTCACGGCCTCCACCAGGCTGAGCGTTGCTGCGGTTCCCCCCGGGCGGGAGCGGTTGCCGAACAGGAGATAGGCGCGGTTGATCGTTGTCCACGCATCTCGGGTGAGCGCCGTGCGTACGGCCCGCGCGTTCATCCTCGCCATCTCCAGACACCGCACGATTGATCCCGGGTGGCTGGTGTCAAGTGTCAGAAAAAGGACGACATTTTGCCGCGTCATCGGTTGCGCGGTGCCAGCAAACGCCTCTTCGGTTTCGCTCACCGTCAAGGCACTTGCCCAGGCCGCCTCGCCTGCCGGTCGGGCCGATAGTGCATCGAGCCGGACCGTCGCTTCCACCAGCCGCGCGACAAATTCGGCGCGCTCAATATAGCGGCCAAGCCAGTAGAGCGATGCGGCGGTGCGCGAGAGCATCAGGTGGCACCCCCGACGGCGGTGCCATTGTCCAGCAGCACAAAACTGTCCTTGGTGCCGCCGCCCTGGCTTGAATTCACCACCAGCGAGCCCTGTTTCAGCGCGACACGGGTCAACCCGCCCGGCACGACCTGAACTCCGGTTGACCCCGTCAGCACGAACGGCCGAAAATCGACATGGCGCGGGGCAATCCCTTCCTCGACCAGCGTCGGCACGGTCGACAGCGCAAGCGTCGGCTGCGCGATGTAGCGCTCGGGCGCGGCCGTTAGCGCTGCGCGAAACGCCTCGATCTCGGCCTTGGTCGCTGTCGGCCCGACCAGCATGCCATAACCGCCCGATCCGTCGACGAGCTTCACCACAAGCTCGGGCAAATGCTCAAGCGTGTAGGCAAGCGCATCCGGCTCCCGGCAGCGATAGGTCTCCACATTGGGAAGTTTGGCCTCGCCGCCAGAATAAAAGCGGACGATTTCGGGCATATAGCTGTAAATCGCCTTGTCATCCGCAATCCCGTTGCCGGGCGCGTTAATGATTGCGACGTTGCCAGCCGCATAGGCCGCGATGAGACCCGGCACGCCCAGCATCGAGTCCGGGCGGAACACGATGGGGTCGAGATAGTCATCGTCGATGCGCCGATAAATAACATCGACACGCACTGGCCCGGCGATCGTGCGCATCCAGACAATGTCGTTATCCACGATCAGGTCCGCCGCCTCGACCAGTTCCACGCCCATGCTGTCAGCAAGGAAGCTGTGTTCATAATAAGCCGAGTTGTAATGGCCCGGCGTCAGCACGACACACACCGGGTTGGCAGGCGCGCGCAGCGGAGCGACCGAGCGCATCGTCGCCAGCAGCTTGTCGGGATAGCTGTCGACATGGGCGACTCGCATCTCGCGGAACAGCTCGGGGCAAAGCCGGAGCATCGCCTCGCGGTTTTCGAGCATGTACGAGACGCCTGACGGCGTGCGCGCATTATCTTCCAGCACGAAGAAGTCGCCGGGGCCAGTGCGCACCAGATCAATGCCGCAGATGTGCGCCCACACCCCGTGCGGCGGCTTGATGCCTGCAATCTCGGCGCGGAACTGCGGATTGTTGAAGATCAGCTCAGGCGGCAGCACGCCTTCGGCAAGGATGCGGCGCTCGCCATAGATATCGTTGAGAAACGCATTGATCGCGAGCACGCGTTGCTCAAGACCCGCCGACAAACGCGCCCACTCCTCGGCCAGAAAGACCCGCGGCACGATGTCGAACGGGATGATGCGTTCAGCGGCATTGCCATCGCCATAAACGGCAAAGGTGATGCCAAGCTGTCGAAAGGTCGCTTCTGCCGCCTGCTGGCGGCGGCGCAAATCCTGTTCCGGTGTTTCGTCAAGCCATGTGCCAAGCGCTGAAAATTCAGGGCGGACGCCGCCCGTGGCATCCATACCGCGAATTTCATCAAAGGCGCGGGGTACTCGGCTCAATCCAGTCATTCCCCATCAGGTTAGCAAGCGCCAACGTGCGACATTCTGGTGCGCTGCACAAGGGCACTTGCTGGGAATTTGGTCCGCCCTCACTCAGCCAGGCGGCCGGTGACCACGGGCAGCGCTCGCCCGTCGGGCTGCACGTGCATCGCCGTCACCACGCCGAATAGCTGGCCGATGGTCGCCGGTGTCAACCATCTGCTCGCTGGCCCGAACCCCACCAATCGCCCTTGCTTCAGCATTAGGACGTCGTCGGCAACGCGCGCCGCATGCGCCAAATCGTGCAGCACCAGCACAATGCCCACACCCGAGCCTGCAAGCGCGCGCAGGCGATCGAGCATGTCAATCTGGTGCGCGGGATCAAGGCTTGCGAGCGGCTCGTCCGCCAGCAGCCATCGCGGTTCGCCGGCCAGCACCCGCGCCAGCAGCACACGCGCGCGTTCCCCGCCTGAAAGCGTGCCGGTGCGCCGGTCAGCCAGCCCGGCAACCGCCGCCTGCGCCATCGCCGCTGTAACGGCTGCCTGGTCTGTCACCCGGTTTGAATAGGGGTGATGATGCGGCAACCGGCCAAGCGCCACTGCCTGCTGAACGGAGATATTCCAATGGAGCGCCTGCTCCTGCGGTAAATAGCCAATCAAGCGCCCGCGCTCGCGGGGCGGCAGCGCGACGACCATACGCCCGCCCAGCGTGATAGCGCCGCTAACCGGCAACAGGCCGGCAATGGCCTGCAACAGGCTGCTCTTGCCGGCGCCATTTGGCCCCAACACTACGATGACCCGACCCGGCGCGAGCCGCGCCGACAGGTCGGCGATGACGCGCCGCCCGCCGCGCGCCACATCCAGCCGATCAAGCATCAGCTCCATGCCATCCCCCGGCGACGGAGCAGCAGAACCAGGAAGAACGGCGCGCCCAGCATCGCCATCGCGACCCCAAGCCTGACCTCGCCCGCGCCCGGCGCCAGCCGAACCAGGCTGTCGGCGGCCAGCGTAAGCGCCGCACCCCCAAGCGCCGACGGCACGAGCAACGCCGATGGGCGCTCGCCGAACACCGGTCGCAGCACATGCGGGACAACCAGCCCGACAAAGCCGACGACGCCGGTCACCGCCACGCTCGCGCCCACGCCAAGTGCACAGCCAACCACCACCAGTGCTTGCAACCGGCCAAGCCGCACGCCTAGCGAGCGCGCCGCCGCTTCCCCCAGCGTCAGCGCATCGAGCGCCGGGCCGGTGAGCAGCAGCACCGCGCCCCCAACGGCCATCAATGGCAGCCCAAGCGCAACATCGGCCATGCCCCGATCCGTCAGCGCCCCCATCAGCCAGTCAATGACCTCAGCAACGGCATAGGGGTTGGGCGCAATCGAAATGACAAAAGCGGTCAACGCGCCGCCCAAACTTGCCAATATCGTGCCCGCCAGCACAAAAGCGATGGCGCTGCCGGACCGCCAGAGCAGCGCGCCAAGCAGCGCCGCCGCGCCGCCCGCGCCCGCCATTGCAGCGGCAAAAATGACGAGCGGCGTCGCGCCCGAGACCAGCACAATCGCCGTGACGGCGCCCAGCGCCGCGCTCGACGAAATGCCGAGAATCGCAGGGTCTGCAAGCGGGTTGCGCAAATACCCCTGGAGGACGGCCCCCGCCAGCCCAAGCACCGCCCCCACGCCCAGGCCCAGCAGCGCGCGCGGCGCGCGCAATTGCATGATGATCGCCCCGCCCGGATCGCCCATGGCCCAGGCCAGGGGCGACACCCAGACTTTGCCCGCCAGCAGCGACAGAACGACCATCGCCGCGACCAGCACCACCAGACCAAGCAGGCGAACCGCGCGCGTCATTTGACCGTGCGCCTGATGGACGCCAGCGCCTTCAGCGCCGGAACGATTGTCGGCCCACCGCAATTCATGAGCGTGTGCGGGAAGGTCGCACGGCGCACGCGCGTGCCCAGCACCCCGCTCAGCGCTGCTTGCTGTCGGTTGGCCGCACCGCTTGTCATCCA
>JBJXEC010000109.1:0-12849 GCA_046155125.1 Sphingomonas sp.
TCGCGGCCCACAAAGCGGCCGGTCTGGGGTGCGTCGCTGTCAGTCACTGCCGCGCGTGTAGCGGCTCCGTCCCAACTAGGGAATCCCTGCGATGGTAAACGCGCTTTCACCGCACCTGCCATGCGGCCTAATCTCAGCCCAGAAGGACAAAGCAGATGGCCCCGCGCGCCTCGTTCCCGCATTTTCTGGTCGCCATGGCGGCAGCACCAGCCTTGGGTGGCGAACTTATCGCAAGCAATGGCGTGCCAATCTTGGGCATCGATGCCGAGACGGTGGGCGGCACGCTCATCGGCATAGGTATCGCGCTGATTGGCGGGGTCATCGCGCAAATTGCCCGCGCCCGGCGAGACTCAGCGCTTATTCGAACAAGCCATCCTGGCTACCGGCCGGCGGGTTCAGCCCAAGGTGCTTCCACCCGCCAGCGTTGAGGCAGCGCCCGCGTGCGGTGCGCGCGACCAACCCCAGCTGAATGAGATAGGGCTCGATCACTTCCTCAATCGTGTCACGCGGTTCGGAGAGTCCGGCCGCCAGCGTCTCCACCCCCACGGGCCCTCCGCGATAAATATCGGCAATCATGGTAAGATAGCGCCGGTCCATCGCATCGAGCCCAAGCGCGTCCACCTCCAGCCGGTTAAGCGCTGCGTCCGCCGCCGCCGCATCGACAATTTTCGTGCCCGCGACATTGGCAAAGTCGCGCACCCGGCGCAGCAACCGCCCGGCGATGCGCGGCGTGCCGCGTGAGCGGCGCGCGACTTCCACCGCGCCATCGGGCGAAATCGCCAGATCAAGCAGGCGGGCGGCGCGCGTGACAACTTTTTCCAGTTCCTCCACCGAATAGAAATGCAGCCGCACCGGAATGCCAAAGCGGTCGCGCAAAGGCGTGGTAAGCAGGCCCTGCCGCGTCGTCGCCCCTACCAGCGTGAATTTGGGCACATCAATCCGCACGCTGCGCGCCGACGGCCCCTCGCCAATCATCAAATCGAGCGCGCGGTCCTCCATTGCCGGGTAGAGCACTTCCTCGACCGCTGGCTGGAGCCGGTGAATCTCGTCGATGAACAGCACGTCACCGTCTTCAAGATTGGTGAGGAGTGCTGCCAGATCCCCCGATTTGGCGATCACCGGGCCAGAGGTCGCGCGGAACCCCACGCCCATCTCGCGCGCGATGATCTGCGCAAGCGTCGTCTTGCCAAGCCCGGGCGGTCCGAAAAACAGCACATGATCCAGCGCATCGCCGCGCCCGCGCGCCGCCTCGATAAACACCCGCAAATTTTCACGCGCTGCCTTTTGCCCGACAAATTCATCGAGCGATTTCGGCCGCAGCGCGGCGTCGACATCCTCGGGCGCGCGGTTTGGAGAGGTGAGCGGGTTGGGGGTCATTTCGCCGCCATGGTTGGCGCGGCGCGGCGCGGAAACAGCGCAATGCAAGCGGCAATCGCCAGCGCGAGCACCAGCGACGCGATCGGTCGGTTGAGATCGAGCCCGCCATGATCCAACGGCTTGTCGAGGAAATCCCCGACCGCCGCCCCCAACGGCCGCGTCAGGATGAATGCCGCCCAGAACAGCACGACCCGGCTGAGCGCCGTGAACTGATAGGCAACTGCCAGCAGCGCCAAAAGCCCGGCGAAAATGGCCGCAGCGCCCAGATACCCAAGGCCGCCCGTGTCCGCCGTCCAGTCGCCAAGTGCCGTACCCAGCGTTTGCGACAAGGTGATCGTGACCCAATAAAACAACTCGGCACGCGGCTCATGCACCGTCTCAACCGCGATGGAGCCCAATGCCCAGCGCCACACCAGCAACGACAGCAGCACGCCAGTGGCCAGCACCGTCGAACCGCCCGCATAGCCAATCCCAAGCGACCGGGTGGCGAAATCGGCAAGGGTGGTGCCAGCCGTCGTCGAGGCAATGATCGTCGCCCAATATAGCGCGGCATGATATTGTGCTGCGGCAATTTGCCGCCAGATCAGCACCGCCAGAATGCCCGCAAAAACGCCCGTGCTGGCAAGATACCCCCAGTTGAAAGTCATGGAGAGCGTGTCGCCAGCGGTCTCCCCCAAGGTTGTCGCCAATATCTTGATGACCCAAAAGCCAAGCGTCACCGCCGGCACCTTTGCCACTGACAGAGGAGATGTTTTGGTCGTCATGCCTTCCCAATCCGTTCATGCCCACGTGCTGGCGCCACCCCGATGACCACCCGCACATTCTCGCGGACCATCCGCTGCCTCACAAATTCGTCAAGCTGTTTCGGGCGCAACGCGGCAGCGATATCCTTGGGCTTGCGGTGCGGGGACGTGCGGGGTGTAATCAGAAAAATTCTTTGAGCCAAGGAGACGTTCCTTGGGCCTTGAAGTCATCAACCGTTTGGCGCGCAGGATCGTAAAATATTGCGATGCTAGACCGGGAAAAGACGAGACCCGTCAATTTTTCGAGTGCTTTGTCCCACACTACATCATGCGATAATTGTCCAACGATTCCGAACTGATCGCTTACAACCGCACGCGCATAATTGTACATCGCGTCATTCAATAAACGAACGACAGCAATATTCAGCAGCAAGATATGCCAGCTATCGATGTAGTTAGATTGCGTACGGTCAAATGTTTGATATCGTGCATGCAATATTTGAAGCTGAGCTACGAACTCAGTGACGTGCCGAATATCAGAATCCCGACTTAACGTCTCGACGAAATCCCTTATCCCGCCAATTTCGTCAGAAGGCATATTAATTGGCGGAAATCTGGGTTGATCACTCGACAACATACCGGCGGTGTCAGCGCCAATGGATACCGCCGTCGATACTTTGCGTTCAATATCGCTCGCCACTGAATCCGCCATCGCCTGCAAAAAACGACTAACTCCCGCCAAGCTCAGCGGCAGAACCGAGCGGGCGGCGTTATGACGTCTCTGGACCTCTTCTTTGTGAAGGGTTTCGGCCTGAACGATCTGCCTTTGTATCTGGCGGCCAGCCAGATACGCTGCGCCCAAAGCCAGCAGACCTCCTACGAGGGTCTGCCAGTCGAAAAGCCAACGCCCAAGTAGGACGGCGCTGTTCGGCAAATCCAAGCAGTAGTTCACCTCGCCGCCTTTCTCAGCGCCAGTCGCACCAGCGCGTCCAGCCCAATGCCCTCGCCCAGCTCCGCCTCTGCTGCGGTGACCGCACCTGCTGCCTCGGCCGGGCGGAAACCAAGGTTGAGCAGCGCCGACACCGCATCCGCGCTTGCCCCCGTCGCCACCACCATGCCGGCAACGGCGCCACCCAGCCCAAGCGCCACGCCGCCCACCTTGTCCTTCAATTCGCGCACGATGCGTTCGGCGAGTTTAGGCCCAACCCCGTTGGCGCGCGCGACCATCGCCTTGTCCTGTGCGGCAATCGCGCGGCCAAGCTCGCCCGGCTCCAGCGCGGAGAGGATCGCCAGCGCCACCCGCGCGCCCACGCCCTGCACGCCCGTCAGCAGCCGGAACCAGTCGCGCTCGGTCGCGGTTGCAAAGCCGACCAGCCGGATGAACTCCTCACCCACCAGCATTTCGGTGTGGAGCATCACGCCTTCCCCCACCGGACCAATCGCCGCCAGCGTGCGGGCCGACGCGCCGACCAGATAGCCCACGCCGCCCACATCGATCACCGCTGAGTCGATCCCGGTTGCCTCCAGCCGGCCTTTGAGATGCGCGATCACAGGGCGTCCAACAACGTTGCAGAAGTTGCGGGTTGCGCAGCAGTGCAACGCTTGAGGCGCATCGCGGCGGTTCCGCGAGCTGACAGGGGCGAGGTGACGGGCGCGAGCATCACCGGTACGTAACCGGAACAAGGCGGCGTAGGAAAGCAAATTCGGGCAAACGGGCTACCGGCCCATGGTTGCACGCGCGCTCGCCAGATGGTGCGCGTGGCATATCGCCACCGCCAGCGCATCGGCCGCATCGGCGCCGTCAATCGCGACGCCGGGAAGGAGGCGGGCGACCATCGCGTGCACCTGAGCTTTTTCCGCATTGCCGACGCCCACAACGGATTTCTTGACCAGCCGCGCGGCATATTCGCCCACCTCCAGCCCGGCGCGCGCCACTGCACAGAGCACCACCCCGCGCGCTTGCCCCAGCTTCAGCGTCGATTGCGGGTTGGCGTTGACGAACACTTCTTCAACGGCCGCCGCTTGCGGGGCATGGTCGACAACCAGCGCCATCAGCATCCCGTCAAGATGCGCGAGCCGGCGCGCAAGGGGTGCTGCGCTATCGGTTTTCAGCCGGCCATTGGCGAGGTGCGACAGCCGGTTGCCCTCGGCACGGATCAGCCCCCACCCCGTGATGCCAAGGCCAGGGTCAAGGCCAAGGATGATCAAGCCGGGCCGATCAGCCGGTCAATCATGGCCTGATCAGAATCATAGACCCAGCATTCGGCGAGCTTGCCGTCGGCCACGCGGTACACCAGCAGCCGCTCAACCTCGATGGCCGCATCGTCAGGCCCCAGTCGCTCGCGCGAGACCAGGGCGCCGCGCGTGTCGCCCGCCATCACGCTGACGATCTCGATCAGCCGGCGGTTGGTGCGGCGCGAGAAATCCCCCAGCACGCCAAGCGCCACCGCCTTGCCCGCATGGCGCCCGGCCAGCGGGTTGGCGCCGAAATAATGGAGTATGAAATCATCATGATACGCGGCCATGATCGCGCCGAGATCACCGGCCTGCCACGCTGTTGCATAGGCCCCCAATATCTGTGCAATCGGCCCGGTCATCGACCCGCTCCCGTTCAGCCCAACCGCTCCATCACCGCGTCGGGCACATCATAATTGCCCCACACGGTCTGCACGTCATCATCATCGTCGAGCGCGTCGATCAGCTTGAACAGCGTCGCCGCGTCGCCTTCGCCCACTTCGACCATGGTCTGCGGGCGCCAGGCGAGCTTTGCGCCTTCCGCCTCGCCGAGCACCGGGACGAGCGCCTTGGCGACTTCGTGCAGGTCACCCTGCGCCGTCCAGATTTCATGGCCGTCCTCGCTCGACGTCACGTCTTCCGCGCCTGCCTCAAGTGCCGCCTCGAAAATCTTTTCGGCATCGCCGACGCTCACCGGATAGCTTATCAGGCCGACCCGGTCGAACGCATGGCTGACGGCACCGCTCGCCCCAAGATTGCCGCCGTTCTTGGAGACGGCAGTGCGCACGTTGGTCGCGGTGCGGTTGCGATTGTCGGTCAGCGCCTCGATGATGAGTGACACACCGCCGGGGCCAAAGCCTTCATAGCGGATTTCCTCGTAACTCTCGGCATCACCCCTGCTCGCCTTGTCAATCGAGCGCTGGATATTGTCCTTGGGCATTGACGCGGCCTTGGCGGCGTTGACGGCGGCGCGCAGGCGCGGGTTCATGTCCGGGTCCGGCAGACCCATCTTGGCCGCCACCGTGATTTCGCGGCTGAGCTTGGAAAAGGCGCCTGAGCGCTTTTTGTCCTGCGCGCCCTTGCGGTGCATGATGTTCTTGAACTTGGAATGGCCTGCCATTGGTCGTCTCTATCAATGAAGTCATTGGCGCTGCGCGTTTATGCGAGCCCCAGCGCCGCCTTATACGTATCGAGCAGCATCTCCGCCTCATCGCGGTGGTGCTTTTCCATTTTGCGCAGGCGAACGATAGTGCGCATGGTCTTTGCATCAAAACCGGTTGCCTTGGCCTCGGCGTACACATCCTTGATGTCGTCGGCCATTGCCTTTTTCTCTTCTTCCAGCCGCTCGATGCGCTCGATGAACAGCCGTAGCTGCTCTGCCGAAATGTTGTCGGTCATGGTGATCGCTCCTGAATCGATGAGCGCGTGGCTCTAGGCGATCCCCCGCAGGGGCTCAACCGGCCCTGCCATCAATTCGGTGGAAAAGCCGCGCGCGCGCCGCGCACCTTAGCCGCAACCCCGTGGCGCATCACAAAATCGACATGCTCCATCCGCGTCTCATCGGCGAGCGGATTGCCCGCCACCGCAATGATGTCAGCGAATTTGCCGGGTTCGATCGAGCCAAGGCTGTCCTTGCGGCCAAGCACGTCCGCTGCATCAAGCGTTGCCGCCCGAAGCGTTGCCATTGCCGTCATGCCTGCATTGACCATCAGCGCAAATTCCTGCGCATTGTCGCCGTGCTTCGACACGCCGGTATCGGTGCCGAAGGCGATTTTCACGCCCGCTGCAATCGCCCGGCGGTGGCTGTCGAGCATGGCGGCGGCAGCGGCTTCGGCCTTGGGAATGGTGGCCGCCGGCAACTGGCCGCCGCGCGCCTGCGCAAGGGCAGCGCGCGGCGCGAGCATCGTTGGCACCAGATAGGCGCCTTTCGCCTTGAACAGCCGGATCGCCTCGTCATCAAGGAAGCTGCCATGCTCGATAGAATCGACGCCGGCCTCCAGCGCGGCCTTGGTGCCTTCGGCTGCATGGCTGTGCGCGGCCACCTTGCGGCCAAAGCCGTGCGCTGTGTCGATGATCGCCTTCATTTCTTCCGGCGTCATTTGCCGCCCCAAACCGCCCGCGACATTGGAGAGCACGCCCCCGGTCGCGGCAAATTTGATGACCTGCGCGCCCAGCCCGATTTGTGTGCGCACCGCCCGCCGGCAGGCATCCGGCCCGTCACACAGGTTGATTTCGGTCGCGTGCACCGCGTTGGCAAATTCCTCAGCCAGACCATTGCCGCCATCGCCATGGCCGCCCGTTACCGAAATCATTTGCCCGGCGTTGATGATTGTCGGCCCCTCGATGTCGCCCGCCTCAATGGCATCACGCAGCGCGCGGATGCCGCGCACGTCGCCGCCCAGATCACGCACCGTCGTGAAGCCGGCCTCCAGATCAGCCCGCGCATTCTTCTGCGCCTCGACCATATCGTCAAACCGGTCGCGGGTAAGTTCGCCCAGCCGTGCCCTGAGCGGGTCGCCGCCAATCCCCCACAGATGGACATGCAGGTCGATGAGCCCCGGCATCACGAACCGGTCCTTCAGGTCGATGACCGATGCACCGCCTTCGGCCACAGCATAGCCATCGCGCACCTCAGCGACCTTGCCGTCGCGCACGATGACCGTGGCGTTGCCGCGCGGGCGCTCGCCCGGCCGGTCGAGCAACTGACCGGCGTAAATATAGGTGACCTTGGGCGGTGGAACCGGGGCGGGCGCCGTCTGCGCCACCGCACCCCCGGCCAAGCCAAGCGCGAGCGCCACCGCCGATACGATCATCCTGTGCATAGCATTCCCCCCGATTATCCGCTGGCACACAGCCTAGGCCGATTTGCCGTGCCGTCAAACCGCGTGCGCTGGGTTTTTCGCCACGCTTGCGGCCATCCGCGCAAGCTGCTCCGGCGTGGCCTCGGCCTGATGCCTCTCCTTCCACTCGGCATAGGGCATGCCATAGACGAGCGCGCGGCCCTCGGCCTTGTCCAGCGTGCCCCCGGATGCCTCCGCCACCCAATCGCCCAGGCAATTGCGGCAAAACCCGGCCAGCCCCATCAAATCGACATTTTGCGCATCGGTGCGCGCCTGCAAATGGGTCACCAGCCGGCGGAATGCGGCGGCGGCCACCGCATCATCGAGCGTCTCAATTGTTGCCATCGTCATTCTCCATGGTTGATCCCTCGCAGATAGCGATTACAGCCAGTAGCGCACAAGCCGAGGGGGACGTTTTCGAGCATGACCAAGGTCACCAGCCCACGTTCGCGCAAGGTCAGGGTACTCGCGACGCTTGGACCCGCCAGTAACACGCCAGAAATGATCGAAAGACTGTTCCATGCTGGCGCCGATGCGTTTCGCATCAACATGAGCCATGGCGACCAAGCCTCGAAAATCGCGGTCATCGAGGCCATTCGCGCGATGGAGCGCAAAATTGGCCGGCCCTCGACCATCCTTGCCGATCTGCAGGGCCCGAAGCTGCGCGTTGGCAAGTTCGATGGCGGCCGCACCGAGCTGCCAACCGGCGCCAGCTTCACGCTTGACCGCGACACTGCGCCGGGCGACGCGACTCGGGTGGAGCTGCCCCATCGGGAGATTTTCGAGGCAATCGAGGTCGGCGCGCGGCTGCTGCTCGACGATGGCAAGCTGGTGCTGCGGGTGACCGCGCACGGGCCGGACCACATCGAAACCCGGGTCGAGGTCGGCGGGCCGCTATCGAACAACAAGGGGCTTAACGTGCCCGACGTGGTGGTGCCGATGGCGGCACTTACAGAAAAGGACCGCAGCGATCTGGCCTTTGCGCTTGAACAAAAGGTCGACTGGATCGCGCTCAGCTTTGTCCAGCGGCCTGAAGATCTCGCCGAGGCGCGCCGCCTGATCCAGGGGCGCGCGGCGCTGCTCGCCAAGATCGAAAAGCCCTCAGCAATTGAGCGGCTGGAGGAAATCGTCGAGCAATGTGACGGCGTTATGGTCGCGCGCGGGGACCTGGGCGTTGAACTGCCGCCCGAATCGGTGCCGCCGCTGCAAAAGCGCATCGTCGAGGTATCGCGCAGGCTTGGCCGCCCCGTGATCGTCGCGACGCAGATGCTCGAATCGATGATAACCGCGCCGACGCCGACCCGCGCCGAAGTGTCGGACGTGGCAACTGCCGTTTATGATGGCGCCGATGCTATCATGCTGTCGGCCGAAAGCGCGGCCGGTGCGTGGCCGGTCGAATCGGTTGCGATGATGAACTCCATCGCCGAGGCGGTCGAGCGTGACCCGATGCACGGCGACCGCGTCCATTTCACCATCACCCGGCCCGATCCGACGACCGCCGACGCGCTGGCGGAAGCCGCCAAGACCATCGCGCAAACCGTGTCCGCTGCGGCCATCATCTGTTTCACCGCGTCCGGCTCCACCGCGCGGCGGGTGGCGCGCGAGCGGCCGTCGGTACCGCTCCTGGTGCTGACCCCCAAGATTGAGACGGCGCGGCGGCTCGGCCTGTTATGGGGCGCCCATGCGGTTCACACCAAAGATGTCGAATCGTTTGAAGACATGGTCGCCAAGGCCAAGCGGATGGCGCTGCGGCATCATCTGGCCAAGGCCGGGGACCGGGTCATCATCATCGCCGGCGTGCCGTTTCGCACGCCGGGCTCAACCAATGTGCTTCACGTGGTGCGCATCATCGGCGATGAATTGAAGAATTACAGCTGATCCACCAACCCGAGCCGGACAAGCTCGGCGCGGAACCGGTCAGCGCCTTCAAACACATGCCCGGCCATGCCAAGTGCCTGGGCGGCGGCGACATTCTTGGCCGCATCGTCAACGAACAGCGCGTCATGGGCGCTGAGCCCGAACCGGTCGAGCGCGAGCATGAATATCGCCGGATCAGGCTTCATCAGCCGTTCCTCTCCCGACACCACGATGTCACGGAACCGGTCGAACATTGCCGCTTCGCGCAGCCGGAACGGCGCCCAAAACTCGGCGGAAAAATTGGTAATGGCAAACAGCGGCACCCCGCGGGCATGAAGCTCAGCGACAAGCTCGCCCATGCCGGGCAGCGGCCCGCGAATCGTCTCGCCAAAGCGCTCGCCCCAGAGCGCGATGAGCGTGCGGTGCTGCGGAAACGCCGCGATCAATTCTGCTGACGTATCGGCAAAGGCACGGCCGGCATCATGCTGAACATGCCACTCAGGCGTGACTACCTGCTGCAAAAACGCATCGAGCGCCCGATCGTCGGCGATCAGGCGCTCTTCAAAAACCTTGGCGTAGAGGAACCGGGGGTTCCAGTCATACAAGACCTTGCCAACGTCAAAAATGATCGCCGACACGGACACGCCCTAAAATTCAGCCCTGGCGGGCCTTGAACCGGCGATTGGTCTTGTTGATGACATAAGTGCGGCCGCGACGGCGGATGACGCGGTTGTCGCGGTGGCGGTCCTTCAGGGACTTAAGAGAGTTGCGAATCTTCATGGCGCACGCTTCTTTGCTGGTAAAATCGGTGTCGATCTTGAAAGGTGTGGCACCTATCGTCGGGTGGCGTCCAAGTCAAGCATCGGCGCGGGCAAAAATGGCCTGGGAGCCGGGCGGGACAGGCTGTGTTCACCCGGCGCGTGCCACGTTTTGCAGTAACATCCCGGCGGCGCTATCCCCGGGCAGCAACAAACAGGGTTCACGCCATGAAAAAACGCTTTTTCACCGCATTTTTGCTGATGATGGCGGATGGCGCGGTGGCGGCAACGCCGGTGCAGGTCACCCGGTTCCACCTTGGCATGCCGATCGAGCGACGCGCGGTCTCGGTGGTCGCAGGGCCCGGCGTTGATGCCGCCGGGCTTGAAACGAAGCGCTATGCCGATGCGGTGCGCGAACAATTGCAACGCCTGGGCTTTGCCGATGATATTGCGGGCGCGGCGCCGCCGCTGAGCGCCACCGTGAGCTTTTCGCGCGTAATTCGCGAGGCCGAACCGGCACAGCGGCCGATTACCATCGGCATTGGCGGCGGCGGCTTTGGCGGCGGCGTGGGTGGCGGGGCGAGCGCTTCGTTTGGCGTGGGCAAGCGGCAGTCGCGCGCCATTTATGTCACACAATTGTCGGTGCAACTGCGCGATCAGGCGAGTGGCACCGTCATCTGGGAGGGGCGCGCGCAAAGCGAGAGCAGGGCGGGCGCGGCCAAGACGGACGATGCCCCAGCCAAATTGGCCGAGGCGCTGTTCAGGGGGTTCCCCGGTGAAAGCGGGCGCACTATCACGGTGAAATGAGCATCAGCATTACCTCCGCCTTTGATGGCGGCAACATTCATGTCGTAGCGATTGACGGCGCCTCGGCCGACCTTGAAATCGTGACGGACAACCATAGCGACTTTTACCAGTGGTTTTACTTCCGCGTGGCGGGCGCGGCCGGGCAGGCGCTGCGGCTGCGGATAGTGAATGCAGGTGGCTCAGCCTATCCACTGGGCTGGCCCGGATACAAAGCGCGCGTCAGCCATGACCGCGAGCATTGGCACCTTGCCGACACCAGCTATGCAGGCGGCGTGCTCGAAATCCGGCATCAAACCGACCACGACGTGCTGTGGGTGGCCTATTTCGCGCCATATACTATCGAGCGGCACAACGCGCTGATCGCAAGCTATGCCAATATGCCGTGCGTCGCGCACCGGGTGCTTGGCGACTCGCTCGACGGGCAACCAATTGATTGCCTGACGATTGGCACCGGCCCCAAGCCCGTTTGGCTCTATGCCCGGCAGCACCCCGGTGAAACGATGGCCGAATGGTGGGCGCAAGGGGCACTCGAACGGCTGACCGACGGCGCAGACCCGGTGACGGCCGCGCTGCTGGCCAAGGCGACGTTCCACATCGTGCCCAATGTGAACCCCGACGGATCGTCGCGCGGGCACCTGCGCACCAATGCGGCAGGTGTGAACCTCAACCGCGAGTGGCATGCGCCGTCGGCCGAGCGCAGCCCCGAGGTGCTCGCCATCCGCAATGCCATGGACGCAACCGGTGTCACCTTCGCGATGGACGTGCACGGCGACGAGGCCATCCCGGCCAATTTCATCGCCGGTTTTGAAGGCATTCCGAGCTGGACCGATGCACTCGGCGACAAATTCTATGCCTTTCAAACAGCGCTTGCCGCGCGCACGCCCGATTTTCAGACGAGCCTTGGCTATGCCAAGTCCTCGGCGGGCAAGGCGAACCTGTCGATGTCCACTAACCAGCTTGCGGAGCGCTTTGGCGCCGTCGCGATGACGCTCGAAATGCCGTTCAAGGACCATGAAGCGAACCCCGATGCGCTGCACGGCTGGTCGCCCGAGCGCTGCCGGGCGCTTGCGCATAGCTGCCTGGAAACGCTTGCCGAACTGATCGACACTTATTGAGCGCGGGCGCGCGGCGCGCGCGCCCGCACCAACCGGAGAAACGCGCAATGCCCAATCTCGTCCTCATCCGTCACGGCCAATCCGCCTGGAACCTGGAAAACCGCTTCACTGGCTGGTGGGACGTCGATGTGACCGAGCAAGGCGCGGCCGAAGCGCGCACCGCCGGGCGACTGATGGCCGACAAGGGCCTCGATTTCGACCAGTGTTTCACCAGTGTGCAGTCGCGCGCCATCAAGACGCTGAACCTCGCGCTTGAGGAAATGGGGCGGCTGTGGTTGCCGGTCGAGAAGGACTGGCGACTGAACGAACGGCATTATGGCCGGCTGACCGGCCTCGACAAGGCGGAGACCGCCGCCCGTCACAGCGCGGAGCAAGTCCATATCTGGCGCCGCAGTTTTGACGTTCCGCCGCCACCGATGGAGGCGGGCTCACCGTTCGACCTGTCGGCCGACCGCCGCTATGCTGGCATCGCCATTCCCAATGCCGAGAGCCTGAAGGACACCATCGCCCGGGTGCTACCCTATTGGGAAGCGCGCATCGCGCCCGCGCTGAAGGCAGGACAGCGCGTGATTATCTCGGCACATGGCAATTCGCTGCGCGCGCTGGTCAAACATCTGTCGGGCATTTCGGACGCGGACATTGCCAGCCTCGAAATTCCGACCGGGCAGCCAATCGTCTATGAGCTGGATGCCGCACTGAACGCTACGGACCGCTATTATCTGAACGAGCGATAATCAGCCCTGGCCAACAATATTGCTCTTGGCAGCCCGTGCCGCTAATTGCTGGAGATGACTATCCACGTCGGCATCATCATGGGCAGCGCCTCCGATTGGGAGACGATGCGCCATGCAGCCACCATCCTTGAGGAACTGGGCGTCGCGCATGAAGCGCAGGTCGTCTCGGCGCACCGGACGCCCGACCGGCTCTATGATTATGCCAGAGGAGCAGCCGCGCGCGGGCTGAAGGTGATTATCGCGGGCGCCGGCGGGGCTGCCCATTTGCCGGGCATGGCCGCGTCGATGACGCACCTTCCTGTGCTTGGCGTGCCGGTGCAATCAAAGGCGCTTGACGGGATGGATAGCCTGCTCTCGATCGTGCAGATGCCGGGCGGCGTTCC
>JBJXEC010000110.1:0-3069 GCA_046155125.1 Sphingomonas sp.
AACCGCTACATCACGGACCGGTTTCTGCCGGACAAGGCCATCGACCTGATGGATGAGGCGGCCAGCCGCATCCGCATGGAAGTCGAGTCGAAGCCCGAGGAAATCGAGGCACTCGACCGGCGGATCATCCAGATGAAAATCGAGGCGCTGGCGCTCGCCAAGGAAACCGACGCCGCATCGCGTGATCGCAAGGCCGCGTTGGAAAATGAACTTGCCAATCTGGAACAGCAATCCGCCGAGCTGACGCAGCGCTGGCATGCCGAAAAGGACAAGATCGCCGCCGAAGCCCGGCTGAAGGAACAACTGGACACAGCGCGGCTGGAGCTGGAGCAGGCGCAGCGCGCCGGCGACCTCGCGCGCGCAGGCGAGCTGTCCTATGGCACCATCCCCCAACTCCAAAAGCAGCTCGATGAGGCCGCTGGCGCCACCCATGGCGCGATGCTGCGCGAGGAAGTGACGGCCGACGACATTGCCGGTGTGGTCGCGCGCTGGACCGGCATCCCCGTCGAGCGCATGATGGAAGGCGAGCGCGACAAGCTGCTGCACATGGAAGAAGCGCTCGGCAAACGCGTGATTGGCCAGGCCGATGCGGTTCGCGCCGTCGCCACCGCGGTGCGCCGGTCGCGCGCGGGGTTACAAGACCCCAACCGGCCAATGGGCAGCTTCCTGTTCCTCGGGCCAACCGGCGTCGGCAAAACCGAGCTGACCAAGGCGCTCGCTGAGTTCCTGTTCGACGATCCGGCCGCCATGGTGCGCATCGACATGAGCGAGTTCATGGAAAAGCACGCAGTTGCGCGGCTGATCGGTGCGCCGCCGGGCTATGTCGGCTATGAGGAAGGCGGGGTGCTGACCGAGGCCGTTCGGCGGCGCCCCTATCAGGTCATCCTGTTCGACGAGGTGGAGAAGGCGCATAGTGACGTGTTCAACGTGCTGCTGCAAGTGCTCGACGATGGCCGCCTGACCGATGGGCAGGGCCGCACGGTTGACTTTACCAACACCATCATCGTGCTCACCTCAAACCTTGGCAGCCAATATCTGACAGCACTTGGCGATGGCGAAGACGTGGCAAGCGTCGAGCCGCAAGTGATGGAGATGGTGCGAGCCCATTTCCGGCCGGAATTCCTCAACCGGCTCGACGAAATCGTGCTGTTTCATCGGCTTGGGCAAGGGGAAATGGCGCCGATTGTCGATATTCAGGTGGCGCGCGTGCGCCGGCTGCTGGCCGACCGCAAGGTGGCCATCGAGATGACGGACGCGGCGCGCAACTGGCTCGGACGAGTGGGGTATGACCCGGTCTATGGTGCGCGGCCGTTGAAACGCGCGGTGCAGCGCTACCTGCAGGACCCGCTCGCGGACTTAATTCTGCGCGGCTCCGTTAAAGATGGCGCGACCATCCAGGTTGATGAAGGCGATGGCGCGCTAAGCCTTACCATATCCTAGGCGATTAAAAAAAGCGGCGCGGAAAACCTGTTTAAGGTCTTCCGCGCCGCCTTTGCACAGCTTCTGTGCGGTATCAGAACTTCAAACGGCCGTTGATCGTGAAGCGCCGGCCAATCGCGTCATAGGTCGAAGGGAAGGTGTTTCCGCTGTTGAAGCCCGTCGACCCAATCGTGTTGCCCACATCGGGCGCCTGCCGGTTCAGCAGGTTGGTGACCAGAAAGCCCAACGTGAACTGCGAGGTCACGTTCGCGCCGATCGTCAAATCGAGATAATCGAAAGCGGGGATCTGGCGATAGGCGCCGATGATGGTCGCCGGGTTAGTCGACCCAAAGCTGCCGACGGTGCCGGCGACCGGCGGGGTGGTCGCGGTAGCGCCCGTGCGCGGCTCATATCGTGTTGGGCTGATATGGCGCCACAGCAGCGACACATCAAACAGATCAACCGACACCGAAGTACGCTGGTTGAAGGTGAACTTCGGCAGCACCGGATCGCAAGACACGCTGTAGAAATTCACGCATTCACGAACGAAGCTCGACGGCGTCGACTGGAACCGGCTGCGCAGCGTGTAGTTACCAGTGATGCCGATGTTTGCCTTGATCTCGCCAAAGCTACGGCTGTAGTCGGCGCCGAAGTTGATGCCGCGCGTATTGAGGAAGCCCAGGTTCGATGATTGCAGAATAGCACCCTGCGTGGTCGACGGATCACCTGAAAGACCACCGGTCAGCGGGTTGCGGCGGATGGCCTGACACCGGATGTCATTGGGGTTGGATTGGCCGAAGCAGCCATTGACGATGTCACCAACCGTTGGTGAGCTGATCGCACCGGTTACGACGACGTCGTAAAAGTCCGCCGTAGCAGTCAGGCCGCGCAAAAACGCGACTGATCGAGGCTGAACGACAATGCCGACGGTGTAGGTAGTCGCAACTTCAGGCGAGAGATTGGGGTTGCCGCCTGTCGTCACGTTGATCTGCCCGGCAATTGGCGCGGGGATCGCCCCCACACGGCTTGCCGGCAGCCCCACGGCTGCAAGTTGCGCCGAGCAAATTGCCGTCGTTGTCGCATTGCCTGTCGGCAGTGCCAGCTGGCACGGATCGGTCGCCAGATTGTTCAGCCCGGTTGCAACCGGCGCGAACAACTCGCCGATGTTGGGTGCCCGCACGGCCCGCGACCAGACGCCGCGGACGCGGATATCTTCAATGGGCGCCCAGCTACCGCCGAACTTATAGGTCCAGTTGCCGCCCGAATTCGAATAGCTCGCATAGCGCGCACCGGTCTCGAGCGTGAGGTCGTGGAAGAACGGCCGGTCGGCAATGAGCGGAATGTTAAGCTCGGCAAAGCCTTCGCGCGAAAAATAGCTGCCTGAAATCGGGCTGAAAGCGCCGCCTGCACCGAGAATGGCGCCCGGCGTGGCGGAGGGAAGATCGCCAAACTGTGCACCGCTATAGCGGCGATATTCGCCGCCGACCGCAACGCCGATCGGCTTGCTCGCAAAAGGGCTGCTGACACCGAAATCGCCGTTTACCAGGCCTTGAACCGAGGCAAAGCTGGTGTTGATGAACGTCGATGTCGGCGTACCGATAAAGGTTAGCGCTGCCTGCGATAGCGAGCCCTCTGCGCCGAAAATGTTGA
>JBJXEC010000111.1:0-11410 GCA_046155125.1 Sphingomonas sp.
CTCGCCAGCCGCCCGAAATGGCCAAAACGCGACAACCTGCCGCTCGGTATCGCCCGGCCTTTGGGGTCGGCGCCGTCATCGGGCGTGTCGGCGCTCATCGCGTCACCACCCGCGGCTTCCGGGCACGCCCTTGAACGGGCCAGCGAGCGCCTTGGTAATCCATCCACCATAAAAACCGCCGGGCTGCGGCACCACTATTTCCCCATCCACACTGCAGCGATCAAACGGGCCGGCATAAAATGCGATATGATCGCGCAGCATTGCAAAGCTGCGACTTGGGTTTGGATAACTCCAGCCAACGCCCGGTACAACGATGTCGCCCAACACGACGTCCCAGTAGACGGCCGCGCCTTTCCATTCGCAAAACGAACTGCCGGTGCCGCGCCGCAGCACGCCAGGCTTGATGTCGGCCGGCGGAATATAATAGCTCGGCGGGTGGCTGGTCTCCAGCGTGCGGATGCTCGCGCGCGTCTCGGCGATAATCACACCGTGCAGCTCGATCATGATGTGGGCGGGGCTGGGCTCGGCAATTGCGGGCCTTGGGTAAGCCCAAACGCTTTCCTGGTGCGGGCCCGCAGGTTCAGGGTGCGGCCTCATCGGTTGCTCCTGCGCGCCACCAGGCGCTGCAAACCCGGGCGGATACGCAGAAACCTGCGATATGCATGATCGAGCAACGCAAGCACCCAGGGGTGGCGTGCCGCCAGTCCAAACGGGCGCAACACCGGGATGGCGCGCCACATCGCCGCAAAAGCCGCAGCACCGCTCAGCACCATGCCGTCCTCGCGCGCGTGGAAGCGTTGCAGCAATTCCGCCCGATCAATTGGACAGGAAGCATCACCGCTGGCAACATCGACAAAGTCGATCGCACCGGCCCTGTCGAGGCGTTGCATCAGCGCAATTTCTCGGCGGCACAACGGGCAACCGCCATCGAACCAGACAGTCAATTGGATCATGCCAACGATATAGCGACGATATGGCGAGTCTGCACCCCACGGCTGAGTTGCGGGAGCGCAGTTTTTCGATAGGCAGCTCCGGTCGATCAGAATCGTCCCGCGCTGGGCAAGCCTTCCTCAGGCAATTTTGGTGACCCCTACGGGAATCGAACCCGTGTTTTCGCCGTGAGAGGGCGACGTCCTAACCGCTAGACGAAGGGGCCGTGCTGCTGCTTGGGCACCGCGACATAGGCGGGCGCCGCTACCCCGTCAAGCAGCGGCGCGGCGGCGTTCGGCCATCTCCACGTTGAGCATTTCGGCGAGCAGGAAGGCGAGCTCAAGACTTTGGCTGGCGTTGAGGCGCGGGTCGCAATGGGTGTGGTAGCGATCAGCGAGCGACTGCTCGGTCACGTCGACGGCGCCGCCAGTGCATTCGGTCACATTTTGCCCGGTCATTTCGGTGTGGATGCCGCCAGCGATAGTGCCCTCCGCCCGGTGGACCGCAAAGAAGCCGCGAACCTCGGCCAGAATGCGCTCAAACGGCCGCGTCTTGTAGCCATTGGCGGCTTTGACGACATTGCCATGCATCGGGTCGCAGCTCCACACGACCGGGTGGCCTTCGCGCTTCACCGCGCGGATGAGCTTCGGGAGCCCCGCTTCGATCTTGTCATGGCCATAGCGTGTGATGAGCGTCATCCGGCCGGGCACGCGGGCCGGGTTCAGCACATCGAGCAGCCGAAGCAACGCGTCGGGCTCGAGGCTTGGGCCGCATTTCATGCCGATGGGGTTGCCAATGCCGCGCATGAACTCGACGTGGGACGACCCCTCGAAGCGGGTACGGTCGCCGATCCACAGGAAGTGCGCGCTGGTGTCATACCAGTCGCCGGTCAACGAGTCCTGCCGGGTGAGCGCTTGCTCATAGGGGAGGAGCAGCGCCTCATGGCTGGTGTAGAATTGCGTGCCCTTGAGCTGCGGTACCGTCTCAGGGTTGATCCCGCACGCTTCCATGAAGTCGAGCGCCTCGCCGATCCGGTCGGCGACATCGCCGAACTTCTTGGCCCAGGGACTGCGACCCATGAAGTCGTGCGTCCAGCGGTGCACCTGGTGTAAATTGGCATAGCCGCCGCTGGCAAAAGCACGCAGCAGGTTGAGCGTTGCAGCTGATTGCAAATAGCCCTGGATCATCCGCTGCGGATCGGGCGTTCGCCCTTCCGGCGTGAACGCGATGTCGTTCACATTGTCGCCGCGATAGCTTGGCAGCTCCACACCGTTTTGCACTTCGGTCTCGGTCGAACGGGGCTTGGCGAACTGGCCCGCCATCCGCCCGAGCTTCACCGTCGGGAGCTTGGACGCAAAGGTTAAGACGACCGCCATTTGCAGCAGTACGCGAAAAGTATCGCGGATGTTGTTGGGGTGGAACTCGGCAAAACTCTCAGCGCAGTCGCCGCCCTGCAGCAGGAACGCCTTGCCCTCGGCCACGCGCCCAAGATCCGCCGTCAGGTCGCGCGCTTCGCCGGCAAACACGAGCGGCGGATAGTTGCGCAAGGTGCCGGTCGCCGCGTCAAGCGCGGCGGCATCGGGGTAGTGCGGGAGCTGGCGCGCTTCATGCGCGGTCCAGCTGTCGGGGGCCCAATTGGCGGCCATGAGATGAGTCCAGTTACATTACGAAAAGGGTAATTCCCATGCGCGAAAATATGTCGCGGCGCAACGAAGGAAAAGTCGATCAGGATGGCGGGCCCCCTGGCCAATCAATAGCCGGCATCAAGATCCACGACGTTTTTCATTGGCTTACCTGCCATGAAGGCGGCCAGATTGTCCACAAACAGTGCAGCGGCGCGTTGGAACATCTTCGTTTGGCTGCGGCCAGACAGGTGCATGGTGTGGATGGCGTTGGGCGCGCGCCACAGCGGGTGTTCGGGCGGCAACGGCTCTGGATGGACCGTATCGAGGAACGCGCCTGCGATTCGTCGCTTGGTAAGCGCGTCGATGAGCGCGCCCTGATCGACCATGTCGCCACGCGCGATGTTGATGAGCCAGGCGGACGATTTCATCGCGGCCAGTTCGTCGGCGCCGATCATCGCCTTGGTCAGATCAGTCGAGGGAGCGGCGAGCACTACCCAGTCAAACGCCCCGAGCCGGGCGCGCCACGCGTCCGGCGTCAAGGTGTTGTCGCGCCCTGACCGTGTTACGCCAGTTACCTTCACGCCAAATGCCCTGAGCCGGTCGGCAATCAGCGTGCCGATGGCGCCCATGCCGATGATGAGCGCCGACGTTTCGAACAGCTCGGTCTGACCCGGCGCCTGAATGGTCCATTCATGGCGATCCGCGATCCGCACCACCTCGTCAAAGCGCTTGGCGGCGACCAGCACGCCCATTACAGCATATTCCGCGACCGCCAGCGCGTTTATCCCCACGCCGTTCGTGAGGATCGTGCCCCGGCGCTTGAGCATATCGAGCGGAAACGCGTCGAGCCCGGCATAGATGGTGCTCACCCATTGCAGCCGCTCGCCCGCCGCGACCGCTTCGCCCGTCCAAGCTGGCCGCTGCATGTCGACCCAGGCAATGTCAGCATCGGCGATCAGGGCGAGCGCGTCCTCATGGGTTGCAAACCACGCGACGTCCAATCCGGGGGGCAGGTGTGGTTCGAGCAAAGGTCGGGCGAGGGCGGGGAGGAGAGCTTTCATATCCCCATCGGCGCCATTGCCCGGACATAGGCTGTCATATCCCAATCGGGCCAGCGTCGCTGCGTGCGTGCGAGCGTGGTCTCCGTCCAGAACCGATCCCCGGGCAGGGGAATGCCAAGGCACGCAAGTTGCTCGGGAGTCGCGTTGGCGAACAGGTTTGTCCAGGGTCGCAGGAAATGCAGCGGCCAGGCAGCGCGCCCGATCATGTCATTGCCGGCCGCCTTGTAGCTGGCGGTAATCGTATAGCGATGCCCGCCTGGCCGCGTCAGATTGGTGCCGCGGTGATACACATCGATGCCATAGGTAAATACCGAACCCGCCGGCGCCGCGCCCGATTTTTCCTGCGCCTTTAGTGCTTGCTGCATGTTGTCGGGGCCGCCGGGCACGGGCAGGCGGTCGCGGCCGATGATCGGCGCAGCATCTGGATTGGGCACATAATGGATGGCGCCAAGATCATTTGTGACATCGGTCACATAGATCATGAAATTGATCGTCCGGTCGGCGGGATCGTCGCCCGGCACAGTCAGCGTGTGGTTGGCGAAATCGCAGTGGAAGGGTTGGTCATAATCAGCCTCGCCCGTGAATTTGGCCCAGGCGTCACACTGATAGAGATGGACCTGCGTGACGCCCAGGGCAGCCCTGGCGAAGGCGATCAGCCGGGGGTGGAGGCCAATCAGGTTGATCGCAGGCGACGCCGCGAACGGGAGCTGTTCCTGATTGAGGAACTGGGCTGTATCAAAGCTGCCGATGCCGCCGCCAGCCTTGCGATCGATTGGCGCCTCCTGTGCTCGGCGGCCAGCGAACAGCGCGTCGCAATCAGCGCGGACCGGGGCGATCTCGTCTGGCGAGAGAAAGTGTTCGAGAATTACTGCACCGTCATGATGCCAGCGCGCCAGATCTTCAGCTATTCCGTGTTCGCCCATGCTGGCCGCCATCACCCGCTCCCATTCGTAGATGGAGGCAGCCTAACGGGTCGGCGACGCGCAGCCTAGGCCCTGCTTGAGATAGCAGCGATGGGCGCATCGCCTCCGACGGCGCCATCGTCGCGTTACCTGGTATTGCGACATGATCTCTATGGTGATGGCGTTGTCCCCAATTAGGACGCGCTTAACTATCTTGAAGTGTGGCGGAAATGCTTAGCGCGGCGTTAACTGTCCGGTATGGCCACGCATTTTTCTTCGACCCGTAACGACAACAGCCTGCCTCAGCAGGGTCACCCGATCCGTCGAAGGCTCATACCTGACGACGCGCGCCTGACGCCAATTGCGCGCCCGCGCGATGACGACCATGACCTGAAACTCTTCGCGCTGAGCTTCACCGCCTTTTTCATCTGCATTTATACATTGATCTGCTGATCGCGCCTCGCGGCAGGGCTCAGTCGCAGGCCAGATGAAGCTTTTGCGCAAGCCAGGCGGAAACCACGCACATCCCCGCTGCCAGCAGCAGCATGTTTTCCGGCGTGACATGCATGGCGGTCAAGCCGAGCACGATGGCAGCGCCAACCACCATCGCGCCTGAGTTGACGACATTATTGGCAGCAACCGTCCGCGCTGTCAGGTCCTTCGCGACAGTGGTCGTTAGAAACGCATAAAGCGGCACAACGAACATGCCGCCCGTGATCGCGATGCCGGCAAGCGAACTCACGACCAACAGCGCTTGAGGATGTTCAAAAAACTGCGTGATACTGAACAATTGGCCAGCAGGTGCGGGCATCCACATACGCGCGACAACCGAAAATGCTACCACCAGCAAGCCCATCGCGATGACGGAGGCCGGCGCGTATTTTGCCGATACCTTGCCCCCCAACAGCCAGTTGATGATCACCGAGCCGATCGCAACGCCCACTGAGAATATCGCGATGACGCCGCTGGCGACTTGCTTGTCTGCCGTCAGCACATTCTTCACGAGCGGTGGAAAGGTGATGATGAGCACCGCCCCAATCGCCCAGAAAAAGCTGATAGCGCAAATGGCCAGGAACAGCCGGGGGATATGCATCGTTTCGCTGACCAGCCGCCAGGAGGAGGTGATCGGGTTGAAATCAACCACCAGTTGACTGCCCATGCGCGGGGCCGGCGGCACCATGCGACCAGCGAGATAGCCGATCACTGCCACAACAAGCACCGTGACGGCGGCCGCTTCGACCGAGATCCACCCTGCAACAATGGTCCCGATCAGCACCGAGATATAGGTTCCGGCCTCAACCAGCCCAGTCCCGGCAAGCACTTCATCTTCATTGAGATGTTGCGGCAGCAGCGCATATTTGATCGGCCCGAAAAATGTTGCGTGCGTGCCAAGGCATAGCACCGCGCCCAGCATCATGGCGATACCAAGCGTCACAAACCCGGCCTTGGCGGCCAGCAGCCCACCAGCGCCCAATATCATGATGCCGATTTCCGCAAGTTTCACGATGCGGATAATCCGCGACTTGTCCAGCGTGTCAGCGAGCTGGCCCGACAAGGCGGACAGCAGGAAAAACGGCAGAATCTGAAGGCTGGTGGCCAGCGCGTTGAAGTTCGATTCAATCCGCGCGTCGTTATAGACTTGGTACGTCGCAAACAGCACCATCGAGGTTTTGAACAAATTGTCGTTGAACGCACCCAGAAACTGCGTGACGAAAAGCGGGAGAAACCTGCGCTCCTTTAATAATCCGAGCGCATTCAGCATGGCACAATCCGGTCTCCGACATAGCAAAACAAGGTCCGGCCCATAGCCGAGCGATAGCGGTTGCGACAACGCTATTGTGCATCATAGGGTTGCAGCGCGGATAGTGAGGGTTAGAGCGGATACGAAATGCTGACGCTACCGAACCTCCTCACCCTGTCGCGCATCCTGGCGGTGCCGCTATTGGCGGCGCTGATGTGGTGGCCCGGATGGGCGGCAGGGTATGCGCTGGCGTTCGCGCTGTACTGCCTGATGGGCATCACCGACTATTTCGACGGCTATCTCGCGCGCGCGCAGGGCACCGTCTCAAAGCTCGGCGTGTTTCTGGATCCGATTGCCGACAAGATCATGATCGCCGCTGCAATCCTCATTCTTGTTGCGGCGCGACAGATTGTCGGGGTTCATGTGATTGCGGCGCTCATCATCTTGCTGCGCGAGATCGCGGTTTCGGGCTTGCGTGAGTTTCTGGCACAGCTTTCGGTTTCCGTGCCGGTTTCCCGGCTGGCAAAGTGGAAGACGACGCTTCAGATTATTGCGCTCGGCGCCATCATATTGTCTGGCGCAGTGCCGCTGATCTCGCCGATAAAGGCGCTGGGCCTGGCGGCATTGTGGATAGCGGCCGCGCTGACGCTGCTGACTGGGTGGGACTATTTGCGCGCCGGCCTGAAGCATATGGACTAGGCGGCATGGCGCTCCAGCTTCTTTATTTTTCCTGGGTGCGCGAGGCGATCGGCACTGGGCATGAGCAGGTTGAGCTGCCGCCCGGCGTGGATACCGTGGCCGCACTTGTGGCCTGGTTGGCTGCCAGCAGCGACGGCCATGCTCGCGCCTTTGCCGACCGATCAAAATTGCGGGCAGCGGTCGACCAAGTCTTTGTGCCGCTGACCGCACCCATCGCTGGCGCACGTGAGATTGCCCTGTTCCCGCCGGTAACTGGCGGATGATGCGCGTTGTCGTCTCGCCGCGACCAATTGACCTGGGATGCGAACTTGCCGGTATTGAGGTGGACGGTGCCGGGGGTGTCGCCAGCTTCACTGGTATTGTGCGGGGTGATGACGGGGTTACGCAACTGGAGCTGGAGCATTATCCCGGCGCCACGGAAACGGCCCTGATGGCGCTTGCTCAGGCGGCGAAGGCGCGGTGGGCTCTGCTCGCGGTTACCATCGTTCACCGGGTAGGCGTGATGGTTCCTGGCGACAGGGTGGTGCTGGTTGCCGCTGCAGCATCGCACCGCGCGGCGGCGCTGGACGCCTGCGCTTATCTGATCGACCAGCTCAAAACCAAGGCACCGTTCTGGAAACGCGAGACACGCGGGCGCGCATCGCTATGGGTCGATGCGCGCGACAGCGATGACACCGCCGCCGCGCGCTGGGATCGCGACTCCACCGACCCTAGCCGACTGGATCAACCGAGCTTGGGCAGCAACACGCCGTTCACCACATGAACAACGCCGTTCGATTATCTGACGTCTGCGGTCTGGACATAAGCCTTGTTGCCATTGTTGTCCGTAAGGCTGATGGCGTTCCCGGCATCGATTTCAACGGTCAGCGTCTGGCCCCCGACGGTGGTCAATGTCGCCTTGCCGCCGCCGTCTGCGACGAACACAAGCGCCAGAAACTTTGCGTTCTTCATCGTCATCTCCAATGATGGTTTAACGTGCAGCGGGGCGATCGCGTCCATCAAAGATGCGCACGGCCGCCGCGTTTGTTGCAATTTTGCGGCAAGGTGCCGCGTTTAGCCGATGTCTGCCAGCACTTCGGCCAAAAGCTCGAAATCCTTGTCGCGCGGGGAGGCTCGCCGCCATACGAGCGCGATGGTACGTGCTGGGTGGTCGGTATCCAGCGGTCGTGCTTCGACGCTGGTCTGATTCAAGATCCCCGCCGTGATGGCCATTTCGGGCAGAATGGTCACCCCCAGGCCATTGTCGACCATCTGGACGATGGTGTGTAGCGAGGTGCCGAGCATCATTGCCTCTGCGCGCAACTCCGGGCGGTTGCACGCAGACAGCGCGTGGTCCTTAAGGCAGTGGCCATCTTCCAGCAGCAACAAGCGTTGCTCGTCGATGTCGATGGCGCGGATCCGCGAGCCCATATCGGCAAAATCACAAGCGCGGGCCGCCACGAACAGCCGGTCGTCGAATAGCGGCCGGGCGGTGACTTCCCCACAGGCATAAGGAAGCGCCAGCAGCACGCAATCACTGCGCCCCTGGTGCAATCCGTCGCAGGCGGCCGCGCTCGCCTCCTCGCGCAGATACAGCTTCAGGTCGGGATAATCGTCGCGCAGCCGGGGCAGAATGCGGTGCAGCATGAACGGCGCAATGGTCGGGATGACGCTCATTCGCAGTTCGCCGGTAAGTGGACGGCCGGCCGCGCGGGCGAGATCGCCGAGCTCGTCTGCCTCGCGCAATACGCGCCGCGCCTTATCCGTAATCCGGTTGCCCAGCGGCGTGAACCGCACCACGCGGCGTGTTCGCTCCACTAACGTCACGCCGATCAGCGTCTCGAGTTCGCGAATGCCGGCCGACAAGGTAGATTGCGTGACAAAGCATGACTCCGCCGCACGGCCGAAATGGCCATGGTCCCGCAGCGACACCAGATACTGGAGCTGCTTTAAAGTTGGCAGATATGTGGTCATTGTAATCGCTAAATTCGATTATAGCGCGTTAACTGAGCGGCACAATAGATTAACGAGCCGAAATCCCGGGCCATCGCTGGGCGCGGTCGTCCTGTCGTTTTTTCGTGCGGGGCCGGATATGGTAATGTGCCCCGCAAGCGCCTACCTGTGGGTTTCACCTTCGTGGACGCCCCACCATGTTCGACCGCCTGATCGCCTATCTGGACTCCATTAAGGACCGTGATCCGGCCCCGCGGTCGCGCTGGGAGATTTTGCTGTATCCGGGCGTTCTCGCGCTTGGCTTCCACCGTATTGCACACGCGCTTTTCAACGCCCGGTTGTATATCCTCGCGCGTTTCGTCAATCATTTGTCGCGATTGCTGACAGCGATCGACATTCACCCCGGTGCCAAGATCGGTCGCAACTTCTTCATCGATCATGGCTTTACCGTCATCGGCGAGACAGCGGAGATCGGCGACAATGTCACTATTTACCAGTGTGTTACGCTAGGCGGGACTAGCCCGGACAATGGCGTAGCGGGCAAGCGCCATCCAACGCTGGCGGACGGGGTGATCATTGGCTCAGGCGCGCAGGTGCTCGGGCCGATAACGGTCGGGCGCAGCGCCAGGGTGGGCGCCAACGCCGTTGTCACCAAGGATGTGCTGCCAGGCGCGGTAATGGTCGGCATTCCAGCGCGCGCGACGATGGTTGACGGTGGGCGCAGCGATCGCGGCTTCGTGCCCTATGGCACGCCGTGCAGCGATCTGTTTGACCCCGAAACGCAAAAGGTGGAACTGATGCGGTGCGAGATTGACGCGTTGCGCAAGCGGCTCGACGCCCTGATTGCCGATCATGACGGCGCCGAGGAGCAGCGCGACCGCGCCTGATGGGGACGGTTACGCCTTTCCCGTCGCCGGTCCTGCGCGCACCCGGCCAGATTGGCTTTGAGCGCGCCGAGCTAACCCGAATTCTTGATCTTTACGGCCGGATGGTCGCGGCCGGCCATTGGCGCGATTATGCGATGGATATGGGGCGCGAGGCAGCCGTGTTTTGCGCCTTTCGCCGCGCGGCCGAGCGGCCCGAATTCCGGATCGAGAAACGTCCCGCACTACGCAACCGGCAAGGGATGTGGGCGCTGATCAGCGAGGCTGGTGTGGTATTGAAACGCGGACACGAGCTGGCAGCAATCCTAGCACCCATCGAGCGTCGGCTGCTGAAGCTGGTTGCCGACTAGCGCGGCTCGTCCAGCCAAAAAAAGCCCCCGGCGCGCCGTCGCGGCCAGGGGCAGGGGGCAATCCCGGTGCGTGCCTGTTGGGCTAGGCTGCGTCAGGCAGGCACCATCGGCTGGATGGGCGGGAGCCGGTCTCGCAGCCCTCCCAGCATGCCAATCACAAAGCGGCGCATTTGATGCCAGTAGACTGACAACGTCAGCAGCGCAGAACCAATAACAAAGGCGGTAATTGAGGCGCTGAGCTCCACCGCACCTGTCTGCGCGATTAGCGAGTAGAGCGCGTATAACACATAGGCGAGGCTCGAGACGAGCAGCGCGCGCCGGTCCACCGCCAGCGCCACAAAGCCAAAGCCGAGGTAAAGCGCAAGGACGATGGCGGCGGTCAGCGCGCTCACATGATCGCCGAATACGCCAAGCATGTGGAAGATAGGGTGCGCGATCAGCGGCGCTGCCGCCAGATGCAGCCAGAAGGCAACGTCTGACCGGCGCGTGCGCCGTTCCAGATCGGACATGTCCCAACGCATCGCCAGGCCGAATACAAAAACCCCGCCTAGCCCTGCGACCGGATAGGCAATCGTCTCTGGAACGGGATACGCGGCAACGGCAAGTGCGATCAGCACCCCAACTAGCGCAACCGACCCGGCGGCAACGGTTATCGGCACCATGAAGCGCCGCCAGTGCAGCCACGCAGCACCCGCAGAGGCGAGCGCGATCCCGGCGCCGGTAGCGGCCGCGAGGCGGTCGCCCGGGTGGAACTGGAGTATGTCCATCGCGCCAACAAGCGTCGAGGCGACACCGACCACAAACGCCGCGAGCAGCAGGATGCTAGGCAGCGCCATGCGCCGGGTGCGGGTGAAATACTCCGCCAGCAACCAGGCGGTGCCAGCGGCAGCAAGGCCGCCCAGCGGCGCCGCGATTCGCCAGCCGATCTGGCCGATCGCGACAAGCGCGAGCACCAGCGCAATCGACACGAAAATGTCGTTGAAGCCGCTCAGCAGCCGAAAATGTTCCTCATCCACCGCCGGGCTATGTCGGCCCTGCGCCGTGAAATTCCGGAACGCTGCAGCGGCATCCGGTTTGAGCACCCCGGCCGCGACTGCACTATCAATGTCGCTCTCGCTATACATAGGCTATCCCCGATCAACCGAAGCGAGGATAGCACCAGTGTGTTAGTGTTTCAATACACTAATTTCTGCAGCACGTGCGCTGGTCCGCAGATATGGCTCATTTGCCCTGCAACCGGTTGAGAATGAGCATTGATTGTTCGGCACCCGAAGCAGGCGTGATTT
>JBJXEC010000112.1:0-18619 GCA_046155125.1 Sphingomonas sp.
CGCTGTGCCCGAAGATCAGCTTTTGCGCGGCAATCGAGCCGGACGAGAAGATATAGAGCGCGCGGCCCTCATTATGCCAGCGGTGCAGCGCGGCGGCCGCATCGGCGTAAATATGGCCCTTGAACGCGCCGGAAGTGAAGCCGCCTTCCCAGATCATGCCCTGCAAGGTCTTGAGCGGCGTGATCTTTTGGTCCTCGTCGATCCAGCGCTGCAACGTGGCAATCGGGTCGCCGGGGGCCATCGCCTGCACTTCGGCAAGGATGGGCGCGACCTGGTCGGCGTTCGCCGCGCAATAATCAGCCAGGCGCGCCCGCGCATAGGGGAACAGCACGTCCGCCACGAACGACAGCGACGACGTGGTGCCCTCAATGTCGGTCAGTATCGCCTTGGGCGTCACGTCAGGCGAGCGCTGGTTCGTGGCGCGGGAACCGTTCGGCAATCGGATCGCCGGTAAAGCTGGCGACCCAGCCATCGGGGTTCCGGAATAGGCGGATGACGGTGAAGCGGGGCGCGGCGCCCATGTCGAACCAGTGCTTCATGCCCGCCGGCACTGACATCAGGTCACCGCGCGTGCACAAGATGTTGAACACCCGGCCATCATGGTGGAGGGTGAACAACCCCACGCCATCGACGAAAAAGCGCACCTCATCTTCGGCATGGGTGTGTTCGGACAGGAACTTATTGCGGATCGCGGCGCGATCGGGGTGGTCGGGCGCAACCGCCATGACGTCCACGCTCTGATACCCTCCCTTGGCCTTGAGCGCGGCGATTTCAGCCGCATAGGCGGTGAGGACATCGGCCGGCGTCGCCACATCGCGCGTTTCCCACCGTTCAAACGTTACGCCGATCTCGCCAAGCGTGCTGGCAATGACGGCGCCATCGCTAGAGTCGAGCAACGGGGCTGAGCCGTCCGCTTCGTCGAAAACCTGCAAATGGCTCATCAGCGTGTCCTTTCGCGAAAGGCAAGTTCTGCACGTTCGGTGGCGATCATCCATTCGACGCCCTCAATCACGCGCTCGGCTTCGGCAAGGTCGATGCCCCATCCATATAGGCCATGGCCGCGAATGAGATAGGCAGGCGGCGGGGACGCGGCGCCCATCCAGGGTTGCAGGTCGGCCAGAATATCGTTCATATCCTGGCTGTTGTCGACGATCGGCAGGTCGAAATAGGCCGCGTGCGTCGTAAAACCGGGCAGCACCTTCAGCATTTCGTGGCCCGCCAGCCGGTAATGCGCGACATCGGGATAGGCACGGCTCATGCCAACGGCATCGGGCGAATGGCTGTGCAGCACAGCATTCACGTCGGGAAAGCGCGCATATAGCGCCATGTGCAGCGCGGTTTCCGCCGAGGGCTTTTTGCCGTCAAGCGGGGTGCCGTCGGCGTCAACGGTCATGATACCGTCTTCGGTCAGCCGGCCCTTGTGCCAGCCCGACACCGTGATCGCAAAGCGCCCATCGGCCAGCCGCATTGAATAATTGCCCGCCGTTGCTGGTGCCCAGCCCTTGCTGTCCAGCCAACGCCCCGTAGCGATGATGGCGCCGCGCGCCTCGATCAGAGTGGTCCCGGCCATTAGTGCTCCGATGTACTGCAAAGGGGGTGGAGCGGGTAACGGGAATCGAACCCGTGTATTCAGCTTGGAAGGCTGCTGTACTACCATTGTACTATACCCGCGCAGCCACAACCGCACTGCTGGTGCTCCGGTGCCACAAGTCGCGCGCAGCCGTCAACCACTGGCGCCGGTTGGCGTGTCGTGGTGACGCCCGCACCGATCTGGCGCCGTAATATCGCACCGATTTGAAGCCATGATATCGCCAAGCTGCGCTAAGCACAGACCGGATAATGGTTTTGCGCCGTGAGTGTAACAAATCGGGCTTAAGGACCGGACTGGGGGCAACCTGCATGCAAGATCGGAGAATCTTTGTGAAGCTGTTCAACCTGATGGTCGCTGCCTTGATTGGGCTGCTGGTAATGGCGGCCGGAACCGCCACAGCTGCCCCCAAGGCCGAGCTGCTCGCGCGCTGGCAAAAAAGCGGGGCCGGCGCCATGGTCGACTATGGCGCCTGGAATGGCTTTCTGAAGCGTTATGGCAGCCGGAAGTCGGATGGGCGCACGATTATTGCTTATGGCAAGCTGTCCACTGCGGACAAGAACGCGTTTTATGGCATGGTGAACCAGCTTGAGGCGGTCAATGTCGACCAGCTGACCAAGCAGCAGCAGCTTGCTTACTGGATCAATCTCTACAACGCCGCTACGGTTGAGGTGGTGCTGCGCGCCTATCCGGTAAGCTCCATCCTCTATATTCGTGACGGGCTGTTGCCGACTGGCCCATGGGACCGCAAGGTCTTGACGGTGAAGGGCCAGCAGCTGAGCCTCAACAACATCGAACACGGCATTTTGCGCCCGATCTTCAAGGATCCCCGCGTACACTTCGCCATCAACTGCGCCTCGTTCGGCTGCCCCAATCTTGCGCTCGAGGCCTATGAGCCCGGCACGCTCAACGCGCAGCTCGATGCCGGCGCGCATGACTACATCAACGATCCGCGCGGCTTTACCCTAAAGGGCGGCAACCTGGTCGCGTCGCGCATTTTTGATTGGTACGGCGAGGATTTCGGCGGGCCCACTGGCGTGCTGTCGTTCGCTCGCCGCTTTGCAACGCCGCAAACTGCGCGCGCGCTTGCAAACCGTGCGACGATCAACAGCTATGACTACAACTGGTCGCTGAATGACGCCAAATAATCGCCCCCTCCGGGCCGGCCGCGACGTCATGAGCACCACCAACCACGCACCCCGGGGGCAATATGCTGAGACGATTTGGACCGTTGATCGTGCTGGTTGCACTGGCCATCACCTTTTTTGCGCTTGGTCTGCAAAAATACGCGACGCTGGATGCGTTGCGGGACAACCGGCAGTTTCTGGTCGACTATGTCGCGGCCAATCCCGTGGTGTCCGCGCTCGCGCTAGTGGTGATCTACGCAGGACTGGTAGCTATTTCATTCCCCGGCGCCAGTCTGCTCACGATTGCGTCGGGCCTGTTGTTCGGAACGGGGCTGGGCGGCAGTCTGGTGGTGGCCGGCGCGACTATCGGTGCGACGATTGTGTTCCTTATTGCCAAGAATGCGTCGGGTGATGATCTGCGCAAGCGCATCGGCGCCTGGGGCGAAAAACTTGCGGACGGGTTCGCCAAAAATGCCTTTAGTTACCTGCTGCTGTTGCGGCTACTGCCGGTCGCGCCGTTCTGGCTCGTCAACATCGTGCCCGCGTTGTTTGGCGTAAAGCTGCGTGATTATGTGCTGGCAACCGCGATTGGCATCATCCCCGGCACGTTCGTTTATGCGTCCATCGGCGCGGGGGCGGGTGCGGTGCTCGCGGCCGGCAAGGAGTTGAACTTGCGCGGCGCGCTGCTGCAGCCTGCAGTGATTGGCCCGATCCTGGGGCTCGCGGCGCTGGCGATGCTCCCCATCCTCTACAAGCGCTTCGCCAAGGGGCCAGTCGCATGAGCGAGCAGTTTGATCTGTGCATTTTGGGCGCAGGCTCTGGTGGTCTCTCGGTAGCGGCGGGCGCTGCGCAGCTTGGCTTGTCAGTCGTGCTGCTGGAATCCGGCGAGATGGGCGGCGATTGCCTCAATTCCGGGTGCGTCCCGTCAAAGGCGCTTCTGGCAGCGGCAAAGGCGGCGCATGGCGGCGCGGCAGCAGCAAAGTTTGGCGTGCGCTATGCCGCACCCACCATCGATTTCGGCGCGGTGAAGGACCATGTTCGGGGCGTGATCGATACAATCGCCCCCGTCGACAGTCAGGAGCGTTTTGAAGGGTTGGGCTGCACCGTCATCCGTGCGGCGGGCAAGTTTACCGCGCGCGACACCGTCGAGGCGGGCGGGCGGCAAATCAAGGCGCGGCGCTTCGTCATCGCGACCGGCAGCCGGGCAAGTGCTCCGCCGATCGCTGGGCTGGCTCAAGTGCCATACTTTACCAACGAGACGATATTCGATCTGCGCGAGGCGCCAGAACACCTTGTCATCATTGGCGGCGGCGCCATTGGCTGCGAGATGGCGCAGGCACACCGGCGGCTCGGTTGTGCGGTTACCGTGATTGACTTGGGGCCGATCTTGCCCCGCGACGATGCAGACCTTGTCGAGGTGGTGCGGACCGTACTCACCGGTGAGGGCATCACGCTGATCGAGCGCACGGGCATTGAGCGGGTCGAGCAGGCCGATGGCAGGGTGCGGGTGGTGCTCGCGGGCGGTCGGATGGTGGAAGGATCGCATCTGCTGGTCGCCGCCGGGCGCGCGCCAACGGTTGACGGCATTGGCCTTGAGGCGGCGGGCGTCGCCTTCACCAAAAAGGGCATCACCGTCGACGCGCGCCGCCGCACGACCAACAAGCGCATCTTTGCGATTGGCGATTGCCGCGAGGGACCGCAATTCACGCACGCGGCAGGGTATGAAGCGGGCATCGTCATCCAGAACATCTGTTTGCGCATCCCTGCCAAGGCCAATTACGCGGCACTCCCCTGGGTCACCTTTACTGACCCCGAACTGGCGCAGATTGGCCAGACCGAAGCCGAAGCGCGCAAAGCCGGCGGCGCGGTGCGCGTGCTCCACTGGTCGTTCGAGGAGAATGACCGCGCTCAGGCTGAAAAGCGCACCGAAGGCCGCCTGAAGGTGGTGCTGGTGGGTGGCAAGGTCGTCGGCGCGTCGATCGTGGGGCCGGGCGCGGGCGAGCTGATCCAGACCTGGAGCCTCGTGATTTCGGCCAAGCTGTCGCTCCGCAAGCTCACTGGCATCATCTCGCCCTATCCAACCTATGCCGAGGTGAACAAGCGCGCTGCCGGTTCGGCCTATACGGCGAGCTTGTTCAGCGACCGGACGCGCAAGATCGTCCGATTTTTGCAATGGTTTGGGTGAGCGACAGGCATGGCTGCTTTCAAAAAAAAAGGAACGGAGTATGGGCGGTTTTCGTGGCGGCATGGTCGCGGCGGGTGTTGTTGTGGCAAGCGTCTTGGCGGCGGCACCGGCGCACGCGCAGCTTGCCGGGTTGAAAATAACGGTGGTCGACGAAGCCAGCGGCGCCCCGGTTGCTGACGCCGACGTGGTCGTGACGAACGTCGCCATCGGCTATGAGCGCACGCTGCGCTCCGACGCGCAAGGGCAGCTGTTTGTCGAAGGGTTGTCGACCGCGGGAACCTACAGCGTTCGGTTGGCGCGGGGCGATGCGGCAAGTGGTGCGGCGCTGCTTGTCCTGCGATCAAACTACACCCAGGCCGTGACGCTGCGCCGCGCGGATGCTGCGGACACGATTGTCGTCACCGGTTCGCGGGTCACATCAGGGCTTAACACGGTGAACGCCGAAGTTTCTGCAACCTTGTCCGGCAAGGAACTTGGCGATCTGCCGATCGACGGGCGCGATGTCGTGTCGGCGCTCATCCGCTTGCCCAATGTCGTGCCGTCCACCGGCTTCTTCAACGAAGCGCCAACTGTGTCGATTAACGGCGCAAACGGGCTGTTCACCAATTATTTGATCGACGGGCTCGATAACAACGAAAATTTCCTGGGCGGGCAGAAATTCCCGACGCCGCTGAGCGCTGCTGCCGATGTGACCGTGCTGGCCAACAATTTCTCTGCCGAGTTCGGCCGCACCGCCAATGGCGTGGTCAACATCACCTCGAAGGGTGGCGGCAATGAACTGAAGGGCGAAGGCTATTTGCTGTATCGGCCCGGTCGGCCAATCGATGCTGCCTCGCCCTTTGCAAGGCGCGACCTCAGCGGCAACCCGGTCGGCGACAGTTTCAGCCGGGTGCAGGCGGGTGGCTCGATTGGCGGCGCCATCGCCCGCGACCGCACGTTCTTTTATGCAGCGCTCGAATATACTCGTGACCGCAACGACAATGTCGTGGATTCGCCGGCGCTTGGTATCATCGGCAATGCCCGGGGCATCAACGAATTTTATCTGGGCTCACTGCGCATCGACCACAAGCTGACCGATGCGTGGAACCTCAGCTTCCGTTTCAACCGGGGCAATGTGACGATTGAGCGCCCCGGCGGCAGCCTTGGCGGGGGCAGCGTGTCATTTCCCTCAGCCGGGTCGTTTGAGGACCGCAAATCGACGCTTGCGGCCTTCACCGCGGTGTATTCCGGTGAGCGGCTGACCTATCAGGGCAGCTTCCAGTTCAGCCGGTTCGACTGGAATTTCGGGCGACCGCGCGCCGGCGGCCCGCAAGTGACGGCGCTTGGGCCAAATGGCCTGCCGGTCGCAACCGTGGGCGACCCCGGCTTTGTTTTCGACGAAATCGAGAACACATACCAAACCCAGCACAAGCTGACGCTTGACCTTGGCGCCCACCGCCTGAAGCTCGGCGGCGAGCTGCTGGTGAGCGATTTCAGCCTGGCCGGCGGCGGCAATGTGAATGGCAACTTCACGGTGCGGTTGACGCAGGCGCAGCTCGCAGCCCTCGCCCCGCGCGGCCTTGGCCTGAGTGCCAACGACATTTTGTCGCTCAATCCGGTGGTGGCCGGTTATGGTGTTGAGATTCGCCCCGCGACCTTTGGTACGACGCAGTCGCAGGTCAATTTCTATGTCGAAGACGCCTGGCAGCTCTCTCCGAGCCTGACGGCGTCGCTGGGCCTGCGCTGGGATTATGATTCGCTCACCAAACAGGGGGGGAGCAGTGGCGACTTCAACAATTTTGCCCCGCGCCTCGCGCTAAATTACCAGCCCGACAATAAATCCGTGCTGCGCTTTGGGGCCGGGCTATATTATGACAAGATCCCTTATGCCATCGTGTCGGACGCGTTGCAGCGCAGCACCACGAGCAGCGCCTTTGTGGGGCAGGTTAACCGGCTGGTGCAGCTCGGCATTTTGCCTTCAACGACAGATGTCGGCGCGGTTACGTTCAACGGCAATCTGACGGTCAACCCGGCCTGTACAACGGTTGCGGCCTGCCCGCCTGCGGCCTCGGTCGCAGGGCTTCGGGCGACCACGTCGAGCGACGAAATCCGCATCCGTAACCCCAATGGGTATCGTAACCCGTTCAGCCTGCAATTGACGGCAGGGTATCAGCGCGAACTGGGGCGGGGAATCACGGCCAAGGTCGATCTGATCTACAACCGTTCCTATAATCTGGTGCGGCTGCGCGATTTGAATGCGGCGGCTACCTTCACGCCCAATGCAGCCGCACTTACCCAGGTCAACATCGCGGCGCTGCGGGCAGCGCCCAACACGGCCGCCCGGCTGGCGCTTGCGCAAAGCCTTGGCCTTGTGCGGTCGCAGGCGGCAGCGGATGCCACCCGCCCGGTGGCGCCGGTTGCCGGCGGTGCGCGGCAAATTACGGTATCGGAAACGGCGGGGCAGTCGCAGTACCGCGCGCTCAACGTTCAGCTCATTAAGGAAAAGGGCAGTGACTGGTACGCAGGGCGGCTGAGCTACACGCTGGCAAAGCTGACCAACGATACTGATGATATCAATTTCCGTGCCTCCAACGGCAATGATTTCGCGGCCGAGCAGGGCCCTTCCGTCAACGACCGGCGGCACGTGATTGTCGCGACCGCCTATCTGTATCCCGTCGACGGCCTCACCTTCACGGCGACTGGGCTGTTCCAGTCGGGCCAGCCCGTAAATCTGGTGCCGGATGCGAGCATTTTCGGCACGCAGGATCTGAACGGGAGCGGCTTTTCGTTTGGTCAGCAATATGTTGGCAATGCCAATCGCTTTCCCGGCGCAGGCCGCAATTCTGGGCGCCTGCCCTGGTCGAGCACGGTCGATCTGGGGTTGCGTTACAAGCTGCCAGTGCTCAACAAGGGGCTGACCCTTTCCGTGGATGTCTTCAACCTGTTCAATGCCAACAACCTGTCCGGCTTTGCCAATGCAGCGACGACCTCCAACCAGGTGCAGTTCGGCGGCGGGGTGCCGTTTGTGCAGCGCAATGCTGGCCCGCCGCGTCAGTTCCAGTTCGGCGCGAGTTGGGCATTTTGATGGCGCGCCGTTGAAGGTGCCGCACTGATGGATTGGGGCCTGCTCCCCAATCTGCGCAGTCTCGTTGGCATCGTCGTCGTGATGGCGATTGCGGCGGCGTTGAGCGAGCGGCGCGGCGTGTTGCCGCCATGGCGCTGGGTGGCGGGCGCGGTGGCGCTGCAATTCGGGCTGGCGCTGCTGCTGGTTAAGGCGCCGCCGGTGTGGGCCGCTCTTAGTGCTGCCAATGGCGGTCTCGCCGTGCTGCAATCGGCAACCGACAAGAGCGCGCGCTACATGTTCGGCTATCTGGCGGGTGGCGATCTGCCGTTTGCCGTAAAGCCCGGCGCACCGCCACCGCTCATCATCGCGTTCCAGATTCTGCCGCTGGTTATCGTGACGTCGGCGCTCGCTTCGCTTTTGTGGCATTGGGGCGTGCTCAAGCGGCTGGCGCAGGGGCTTGGCTGGATGCTGGAAAAATCGCTGGGCGTGGGTGGTGCTGTGGCACTTAACGCTGGCGGCAATGTGTTTCTCGGCGTGGTCGAGGCTCCGCTGATTGTGCGTGCTTACCTTATCCACATGACCCGCGCGGAGATTTTCGCGGTGATGGCGCTGGGCATGTCGACGGTGTCGGGCGTGGTGCTGGTGCTGTATTCGCAGACATTGTCGCACGTGGTCGACAACGCGTTTGGCCATATCATCACCGCGTCGATGATTTCGCTGCCGGCCACCCTTCTCATCGCGCGGCTGATGGTGCCAGGCGAAGGCGTGACGCCTGCCGACCGGACTGATCAGGATTTGACGTTCGACAACAGCATCGACGCCCTGCTGCGCGGGACGATGGATGGGCTCCAGCTGTTCCTGGCGATTATAGCGGTGCTAATCGTGGTGTTTGCGCTGGTCGCGCTGATGGATGACGTGCTGGGCCTGCTCCCGCAGATTGCCGGGGCGCCGCTCAGTCTGGGGCGGGTGCTCGGCTGGACTTTTGCGCCGCTGATGTGGCTGCTGGGCGTACCCTGGAGCGACGCGGCGACGGCTGGCTCGCTAATGGGCACCAAGGCCATCCTCAACGAATATGTCGCCTATCAGCAGATGGCAGCACTTGGGCCAGAAGCGCTTTCGGCGCGCGGCAAGCTGATTACCGTTTACGCGCTGTGTGGCTTTGCCAATCTCGCCAGCATCGGGCTGGGCGTGTCGACGCTTGCGACATTGTGCCCCACGCGCCGTGCTGAATTTGCCGGACTTGGTTTCAAATCCTGGATCGCGGGGAATTTGTCGACGGCTATGGTCGGGGCGGTCATTGGAGCGCTCACGCTTTCTGGCTGATGCTGATATGGCAGCGTGGATGTTCGACACGCTGCTCCGCCCGATCATTGATCCACCGCTCAATGCCGCAGCGCGCATGGTGGCGCGCGCAGGGCTGAGCGCCAATGCCGTGACCGTGCTGGGCGGCGCAGCAGGCGTGGCGGCGGGGGTGTCGGTCGCGGCCGGGCAGTTTGTACTGGCGGTGGCGCTGATCGCGCTCAGCCGGCTTGCCGATGGGCTCGATGGACCGCTCGCCCGCCAGACCCGCAGCACTGACCTTGGTGGTTATCTTGATGTTATCGCGGACTATGCCTTTTATACGGCAATCCCGATCGGGTTCGCTTTCGCCCGGCCGGAATGGGCGCTGCCCGCCGCCTGCCTGCTGGGCGGGTTCTTGATGGCGTCGACCAGTTTTCTGGGCTTTGCCACGCTGGCGGCCAAACGCGGGCTTGAAACCGAAGCGCAGGGCAAGAAAAGCTTTTTCTATCTGGGTGGGCTTGCAGAAGGGGCCGAAACAATCGCTGTGCTTGGCCTGTCGGCGCTGGTGCCCGCCTGGTTTCCCGTTCTTGCTTATGGGTATGCGGTCGTGTGCGTCCTGACAGTGGCCGGCCGGGTGGCGGCGGCGATGCAGCTGTTGGGCGAGGCACGATGACGGACGGGATGTGGCGGGTCGCAATATTCTTCGGGCTGTTGCTCGGGCTTGCGCTGCTGGAACGGCTCGCCCCGGCGCGGGAATGGCGCGCGCGCGGTGCGGCCCGGTTGGCGTCGCACGGAGCGCTGGGTATGTTGTCGGTGGGCGTACCCGCCGCGATGGGATGGGTCATGCGGCTGCTTATTGGCGTTGGTGCGGCTGCGTGGGCGGCTTCGGCCGGTTTTGGTCTGTTCCACTGGATTGCGGCGCCCGGGTGGCTGGCGGCCGGTGTTTCGATCATCGCCATGGACAGCGCGATCTATTTTCAGCACCGGGCGATGCACGTGTCGCCATTGCTGTGGCGGCTGCACAATATGCATCATCACGACCATGACCTTGATGTGACGACGGCCATGCGCTTTCATCCGGCCGAAATTGTCGCGTCTACGCTTTACAAGGCAGCGGTGATCGTGCTGCTCGGCGCCCCGGTGGCAGCGGCGCTTGCCTATGAGATGGTGCTGTCGTCAATGGCTCTGTTCAATCACGCAAACATTGCGCTCCCGCCGCAGATCGAGCGCTGGGCGCGGCTGGTGATCGTCACGCCTTCCATGCATGTGCGGCACCATTCGATGGTCCGGGCAGAGCATGACAGCAATTACGGCAATTTCCTGAGTTTGTGGGATCGGCTGCTGGGCACCTGGCACGCGGAGCCGCCCGCGCCCGCCAAATTCCCGATCGGTCTTGCAGAAACACAGGCGCGCGACGTCAACCGGCTAGGCTGGCTGCTCGCGCTCCCCTGGCGCTGACGGTTCGGGAATGGGTGGCGGTGGCAGCGTCGCCGGGCGCGTTGCCTCGACCGCAATCGTGCCGAGAATGTACCAGGCGGCGAGCGCCACCCCGCGCACCGTGCCCGACACTTTCGAGCGGCCCGCGATCCGCCGGCGATAGTCGACCGGCACCTCGACCACGCGCAACCCCATACGGTGCGCGCGGATCTGCATTTCGACCGTCCAGCCATAGGTCAGCGCCTGGAGGTCGAGCGCGAGCAGCGCCTCTCGCCGGATCGCGCGAAACGGCCCAAGGTCAGTGTGGCGGGCGCCCCATAGCCGCCGCATCAGCACGCAAGCCAGCGCATTGCCCCAGCGTTGTTGCGGCGACAGCGCGCCAGGCTCCCGGTTTCCCAGCACGCGGCTGCCGATGACCATGTCGGCGAGCCCACCCGCGATCGGGTCAACAACGCGCGCGGCAAGCGTCGGCCGGTCGCTGCCGTCGCCATCGAGGAACAGCAGGATATCAGCCTCGGTCGCACGCGCCCCGGCGAGGCACGCATGGCCATAACCGCGCACCGGCTCCGCCACCACGCGCGCGCCGCATTGCCGGGCGACCGCAGCGGTCGCGTCGGTTGACCCGTTGTCGACCACGATGACCTCGTCGATCCAGTCAGGAAGCTCGGGCAGCATCGCGCCTAACGACGCCGCTTCGTTGAGTGCCGGGATGATGACCGCAATGCGGTGGTCAGCGCGCACCAGCTATCCTCCTTTTTATGCTTTCGAACAGGAGCGCACCCCACGCTGGAGCAAAGCCTGCAATCGGCGCTATAAGGCGGGCGGCGACGCCCTCCATTACCGTCGCCTGCGCAAACCGGGCATAATAGGCGCCGATAAAGCCAATCAGCAATCCGGCGGGAAGGCTCGGCGCCAGCACGAAGAACGGGACCACCCAGCTGCCATACCAGCTATACCCGGTGGGGCTGAGCAGCAGCAGCAGCAAGGCGGTGTCGCGCCATGCCGCGATGGTGGCGATGGCGGGCTGCATCGCGGCCGCCCGCCCCCAGCGCAGTGCCATTAGCCCCACGACCGTCGCCACGGCCAGCCGCGCAAACCGGGCGGCGTCGGCGTCGGGGAAGGCGAGCCCGGCGGCCGCCAGTATGGCGGGAAAGGCCAGGCTGTTGCGCACCCAGCCATCAGCATAGGCGACAAGGCCGCTATTGGCGGGATCAAGGCTGAGCATCATTGGTGCAAGGCTTAGCGCGGCGGTGCCGCCTGCTATCGCGGCAATCATCAGCCTTTCGCGCAAGCGTGGCGCGCGCCAGGCAAGTGCTGCAATCAGCAGCACGGGCCACAGCTTGATGCCGGCGGCAACGCCGACCAGCAGGGCCGCTAGTCGCAGGCGGCCGGCAAGCACGCTCCAGCAAAGGCCCGCCAACGCAGGCATCAGCAGCGCATCCATATGCGCGCCATTGGCAAATTCCTTCAGAATCAGCGGGCACAGCCAATAGCCCAGCGCCCAGTGGCGCGGCAGACCTGCTGCCCCCAACGCCTTGAACAGGGCAAACAGCGTCGCGGCTTCGGCGGCAAACACGACCAGCTTCCAGGCAACCAGCGACCATGGGCCAATCAGATGGGCAGCGGCAAAGCCCAGTTGCGCAATCGGGGGATAGATTGTGGTGACGCTGGGATAGCTTACCCTTTCAAGCACGCCGCCGCTTTGCTCGCCCAGCACTGCCTGAGCTGATAGCGGATGCGGCCTGGCATTGAGGACGGGCAGGAGGGGGTGCGTTTCAAGCTGCACCGACAGCGGCGAGCGGGCATAGGGGTTTATGCCATGCGCGGTCGTGCCGCCATCCCACAGATAGCGGACGTAATCATCCTCATAGAGCGGGGGGCTGGCCAGCAAAGCCAGTCGGGCCACAAGGCCGATAACGACCAGCCCGGCAAGCATCCTGTGCGTCGGCGCCCGCTGGCTGAATCGGGTGCAAGCGGCGAGCCAGATCATACCGGCGACCGGCAACAACACCGCCAGCGCGCCCGCTCGCCAGGCACCGTCATTCAGCGACAGGCCAAGCAGCATCACTGTGAAGCACAGCACGACCATGCCCGCCGCTAAGGCGCCCTGCGTGGTCATGGTGCCGGGCGCGTCCTGCGCGTTACGAGCCGTGCGAACCGCCGCCGCTGCTGCCCGAGCCTGAATCGGCATATTGCCGACGCTGTGCCTCTACATTGGCCGCCCCATCCGACCGAGGCACGAAATCATTGAGCGCCCAGTTAAAGTCGCCCGCCTCGACATGCGTGGCGGTTGCAAGTTTGGCCGCAAGCTTTGGCTCGGCAAATTGCTTTAGATGGGCCAGAATCTGAGCATCTCCACCGCCGAAGTACTGGCGATTGAGCGTATATACGGGCGACACGAACGCCACATCGCCCTTGACGTTCACCACGCCCTTCAGGTTGATGAACTGAGTCGCCGCCGCGTTCAGCTCTGCGTCGACATTGCGGCCCGTGAATGCAAGTTTTTGGATCAGCGGGCTGCTCTTGGCAGGCAGGACGAGCGCGGCCAACACGCGCGGATCCCTGAAATGGGCGCCAATGATATTGGTGCGCAGATCGTTCAGGCTGAAGTCGACGCCGCTAACGCGGAGGGACGGGGTGTTCCACGCGGTACCGTTAACGAGATCACCGCCAGAGCGCACCGGGTAGTTGACGGTGGCCATCCGGATCGCTTCGGCGTTATGGAGGTTGATCCACAGCGCCAGCTGCTCGCGGCGATTCAGCTGCTGCGGGTCGATTGTCTGGAGGTTGTTTACATAGGCCCCCAAAAACTCGAGCCCGGCGTCGTGCACGACACGATAAGCAACGTTGGTACGGCCGCCATCAAAGGAAACCAGTTGCCTGACGAACTGGCCCCAGGCGTCATAGTTCACTCTGCTGACGCTGGCTTCGTTCGATTTCGCGAAAATGGCAAAGGCTGGCCGAGCAGTAACCACCACATCCGACGATGCGGCGCCCGGCGCTGCGCTTTGCGCGATTGCCGTCGTGCGACTCCCGGCAAGCCCGACAAGCGCTGCGGCCCCAAGCGCTGCTACAGCAATGGCCGTGCGGTTGCGGTTTGCAAAAAGGCCTGTCGTTCGTGCAGTCATGCCGGGCACTCCCTATGCTGTGGATGCTGTTAATCGACCTGCGATGCGGCCGCTCACATCGTCTACGAAGCCAGCGGCAATTTCGTTACAGAACCACACATGCGGCGCCCGTTTAGGTGCCTTGTCCGCCACAGCGACCAGCAATTGCGGTGGCGAGGCGCCGTGCTGCTCAATCCAGGCGCCGCCGGCAAAGCCGCCAAGCCCTGGCCAGCGATAGGCACACCCAACCGCGAGCGTATCGAACGGCATGAAGTAGTCCACGCCCCACAGCCGCGTCCACATCGCGAGCCAATCGCTCGCCGGGCGGTGCAGGCAGGCGGCCGGTGAGCGATCATCCGCAAGCCGCGCGACATGCTCGGCGGTAAACTTGAGCTGCGATGAGCCCGCCCAGGGCGCCAAGATGATCGGCACGCCTGCTGCGATTACCGTCGCTGCGGCGCCCGGGTCCTTCTCGAAGTTGAGGTCAGGAAACGAGTCTTGCTGATCGGCCGAAAGTTTGAACACTTCGCCAGGCAGCCGCCCCGCAACCCAAATGATCTGTCCGATGTGTCGCGTGATATCTGGCGCCAGCGTAAGCGCGGAAGCAATATTGGTGATTGGCCCGAGCGCCAGTAGCGTGAGGCCAGGGGCCGGTGCCGCGCGTGCCGCGGCGATAATGGCGCGGGCTGCGGCTGTGTCCGCCGGTTCGTCGGTTCGTCCGGCGCCCCGCGCCACCGTCATCCCGGCCGGTCCAAACGCGCTGACCATCGCCACTGCCGAGGCGTGGCACGTGTCGATGTCGCCATTGCCGAACACGCTGCTGACCCCCACCACATCCAGCTCGGGCGACTGGAAAGCCTGCGCCAGGGCAAGACCATCGTCCACTTCAAATCCGCCCGGCAATACTGTCGGGTCGGTGTCGATCCACACGCGGATGCGCGCACTCATGCGCGGAGCATCATGCGGGCGATGTCGAGCAGCGCGTCGCGCGCCACGTCGTCCAGCGATAGCGGGAGTTGCGCCACGCCCCGGAGGCGTCGCCAGATCTCGACGCCGGTGAAGCGGGCGAGCAACGCCGTATCAAGCACGCCGCCGCCTGACTCGCCATATTGAGCCGCCAGCGTTTGCGTGGTGGAGGCAGGCCCACCCGCCATCAGCAGATGCGCGGCCATCACCCCGAGGTCGAACTCGGGCGGGCCGATCAGGCAGAATTCGGGGTCGATTATGTAAAGCCCCCGATTGCTCTTCACCCAGGCGCCAGGGAAATAGTCACCATGAAGCGGCACGCCCGCACCTGACAGATACCGCTTGCCCAGCGCCGCCGCGATACCCGCAAGGTCGGCATCGTCGCCGTCTGGCGAAAAGGGTTGCTCGAAAATATAGTGATGGTTGAGCGCCAGCATCGCGGCATTGTCGGGCATCCGTGTCGCCCGGTCCGACAGGCCGTGCAGCGCAACGAGATAGGTCATCAGCCGGTCAAGATCGGCCGCGCTCAGCGTGTCTCCAGCATAAAGGCTTGTCGCGTCGCCTGCGTCGCCCAGATCTTCCAGCAGGAGCGTGTACCATGTCGGGTCGCTGCCCAGCAGCGCGGGGCTAAGCGCGGACAGCTCGGGCACAGCATGAACCAGCCGGTAATAGGCGACCTCGACCAGCGAGCGACCGACAGGAGCTGATATCTCAGGATATTTTTCCACCCAGGGCCGCGCCTGTTTCAAAATCGCGGTGCGCGAGCCGCTTTCGACTCGCAGCACGATGTTAAGGTTGCCGTCGCCCGCGCGCGAAACGCCGGTAAGTGTGGCGTCGTCCGCCAACCAGCCAAGCCGGCGCAGCGCATGCGCGATCGCGGTCTCATCGCTCGGCTGGAGCCATATCGGCGTTGGACCCCCAGCGTCGGGCGCGTTCAGACGTGGCGGGGCGCTGGCGTTCATGATGTCGGATTTTCCTGCTGAGGCAATTGATTGGGGGGACGTATCGAGCATGATGCCCGGCATGAGCGCCGTCAATCTTGTCATGCCGGTGCCGCAGCGATGCCAGCCTCGCGGCCCATCCTTCACGGCTTGCTTACCATTATGCGGCTATCGATATCGGGCATGCTGCACGATACCTCCTTCAAGCGGGCCGTGGCCGATCCTCGCCCCGAATCCGCCGTCAGCACTGGCGTTGGCGTAGCCGGCCTTGTCGGGCTGTTGACTTGGGTTGCGGTGGCCCGCTGGTTTCACATGGACGGGCCCTATTCTGCGCTGGTAAACGTCGCGTGTTGCGGCGTGCCGATGGTGTTGTGGTCGGTGTTTGTTGACAAGGTTCACCGCAACCCATCGACCGGAATCGATTGGGCGCAGAACCGGCCATGGCGCGAAACGCTGGACATCAGCCTCACCAAGCTGGCCGGGTTATGGATAACCTGGGTTGGTATCGCGCTGGTCTACGCGACCGGGCGGTTTTATTGGCGCGGCAATTTTGCCTTTTCGATGTGGGTGTTCACGACAGCGGCACCGGTGTTGTTCGTCCTGTCCATCCCCTATGTCCTGTGGCTTGACCGCAAGCTGATCGACGCAAAAGATGGCACCTGGGCATTCGGCGCCTGGTTGATGGGAATCGCCACAGCGGACCCCGAGGCCATCTACAACCATTTGCGAAGCTGGGCGGTGAAGGCGTTTTTCCTCGCCTTCATGCTGGCGATCGTCCCGCCAGGCTTTGGCGAGTTCATCCGTACCGACACCAGCCAGATTCTGCGCAACCCGGTGGCGCTCGCCAACTGGCTGATTACCTTCATGTTCGTGATGGACGTGGCCTTTGCAACCGTTGGCTATGTGCTGACGATGAAGCCGCTAGATTCGCACATCCGCACTGCAACCCCCTATGCGGCCGGCTGGATGGCAGCGCTCATCTGCTATCCGCCCTTCATTCTGATGGGCGATGGTGGCCCGCTCGATTATCATCCGGGTACGTCGGACTGGTCGCACTGGTATGCCGGACAGCCCGTGCTGCTGGCGGTTACCGGCGCCGTGCTGGTCGGGCTGACGGCGATTTATGCCTGGGCGACGATTGCGTTTGGGTTCCGCTTCTCAAACCTGACGCACCGGGGCATCCTGACGCACGGGCCTTATGCGTTCAGCCGCCACCCGGCTTACCTCTCGAAAAACCTGTTCTGGTGGATTTCAACCATTCCGTTCCTGTCGACCGGCAGCCTCGTTGACGCGGCGCGCGCGACAATCCTGCTCGGCGTTGTCAGTTCCATTTACTACTGGCGGGCCAAGACGGAAGAATGGCATTTGGGCGAAGACCCGGCCTATCGGGAATATTCGGCATGGATGGCCCGCAACGGCGCCATTCCGTTGTTTTTCGCGTGGGCCAGCGGCAAGCAGACGCGGGCGCCGGTTGCCCTGTCAGACGTCGATCAGAACCGCATCTCGTCATAAATCCGGCTGATGTCGCCGCCCCATGGGCCATGATAGCGATCGAGCAGCAACTGCGCCGGCACCTTGCCCGAGCGGACGATCTCGCGCAGCGGATCGAGGAACCCGGTTTCGTTGGACCCGCCGGCATCGGTCCGCCCGCGCGCGACCAGCCCGGCATGGGCGATGTCGAGGACTTGGCTGGCAATATCGCGCAAACGCCCGCCGCCGGGCAGCGGCGCATCGAGCGCCGTTTTGGGTACTGAGGACCGCAACGCCTCGCGCTCGTCCATCGACCAGCCCTTGACAAGGTCCCAAGCCGCATCGAGCGCGCTTTGGTCGTAAAGCAACCCAACCCAAAACGCGGGCAGCGCACAGATGCGGTTCCACGGCCCACCATCGGCACCGCGCATTTCAAGGAAGGACTTCAGCCGCACCTCTGGAAAAGCGGTGGACAGATGATCGTTCCAGTCGTCGATGGTCGGCAGTTCGCCGGGCAACACTGATAGTTCGCCGCGCAGAAAATCTCGGAACGACAGGCCCGCCGCATCGATATAGCGGCCGTCACGATAGACAAAGTACATTGGCACATCGAGGGCATAATCGGCATAGCGTTCATAACCAAAGCCCTCTTCGAACACGAAAGGCAGCATGCCGGTGCGCGCCGGGTCCGTGTCTGACCAGATATGGCTGCGATAGGACAAAAAGCCGTTGGGCTTGCCTTCGGTGAACGGTGAATTGGCGAACAGCGCGGTGGCAAGCGGTTGCAGCGCGAGGCCAACCCGGAACTTCTTCACCATATCGGCTTCCGACTGATAGTCCAGATTAACCTGAATGGTGCACGTGCGCAGCATCATGTCGAGCCCCATGGTGCCGACGCGGGGCATGTGGCGCAGCATGATGGCATAGCGTCCCTTGGGCATGATCGGCAGTTCGGCACGGGTCTTGTCGGGCCACATCCCGAGCCCCAGAAACCCGATGTTGAACTGCTGCGCGACGTGCAGCACCTGTTCCAGATGCCGCCCGGTTTCAGCGCAGGTCTGGTGCAGGCTCTCGAGCGGCGCACCCGACAATTCCAGTTGCCCGGCTGGCTCCAGGCTCACGGAGCCATCGGCCCCGGTCAGCGCGATGACATTGCCGTTTTCGATCACCGGTTCCCAGCCGAACTTGGTAAGGGCCATCAGCAAGTCACGAATGCCGCCAGCTTCATCGTAGCTGGGGGCATGATGGTCGCCCAGTGCATAGACGAACTTTTCGTGCTCGGTACCGATCCGCCAGCGCTCCGGTGGCTTCTCGCCCTTGGCAAAGCTCGCGATGAGTTGGTCGCGGCCCTCAATGACCGCTGCGGTGCTGTTTGAAACGGTCTTGGTGCTCATGGCGCGCATTTAAGACGATGGCGCGCGATACGCTAGCGCAATTACCAGTCGCCACTGGCGGCCATCCACAGGGCCATCGC
>JBJXEC010000113.1:0-2618 GCA_046155125.1 Sphingomonas sp.
GTCGCGCTCGCCAACCGCCGCGACGACAAGACGCGCAAAGAGTTCGAGAAATGGGCCGTGCTCACCTTCTCGAACAATCAGGCACGCATCAACGAAAAGAAGGGCGCCGATGCGGGGATAGACGGCATCGCCTATTTCCTGCTCGACAGGGAAACCAACGGCAAGGCCATTTTCCAGGTGAAATCGGGCAGCAGCAACCGCGCGACACTCGCCACGCTCAATTCTGACCGGCAGCGGGAAAAGGCTGAGTTCGGCTTCCTCATCACGATGGACCTGCCAACGAAAGCGATGCTAGACGAAATCGCGGCGGCCGGCAAATACAAACACCCCCTGCTCAACCGCGAGGACGACCGGTTGCAAGTCATCACCGTCGCTGAGATTCTGGCCGGCAAGCGGCTCGACCTGCCCATGGCGCGCGCCGATGCAGTCAAGGCAGCAGCAGCAGCGGGGGATGCGGACAAGCAGCAAACGCTGTTATAAGCCCCATTCATGACCCATCAAATCCACATCATCGGCGGCGGCCTGGCCGGCTCGGAAGCGGCCTGGCAGCTTGCTCAGGCCGGGGTGCGCGTAAAACTGTCGGAAATGCGCGGCGCCAATCGACCGGACGGCGGCGACACGACGCCTGCCCATAACAGCGATGGCCTGGCCGAACTCGTCTGCTCCAACAGCTTTCGGTCGGACGATGCCGAGCGCAACGCCGTTGGCCTGCTCCATGCCGAAATGCGCGCGTTGGGCTCGCTCATCATGGCCATGGGCGACAAACATGCCGTGCCCGCAGGGTCGGCGCTCGCGGTTGATCGGGACGGGTTTTCAGCAGGTGTCACGCAAGCGCTCGCGGCGCACCCCAACGTCACCATCGTGCGCGAACGGGTGGACGCGCTGCCAGAGGACGGCCCGGCGATCATCGCCACTGGCCCGCTCACCGCGCCCTTGCTCGCTGGCAGCATCGGTGCTGCGACCGGGGCCGAGGCGCTGGCCTTTTTCGATGCGATAGCGCCGATTGTCCATCATGACAGCATCGACATGGACATCGCCTGGATGGCCTCCCGCTGGGACAAGATCGGTGCTGGGGGCTCGACCAATGATTACATCAACTGCCCGATGACGAAGGAGCAGTATCTCGCCTTCCATGCCGGGCTGATTGCAGGCGAGAAGACCGAGTTCAAGGAATGGGAGAACGTCCCCTATTTTGAAGGCTGCATGCCGATTGAGGTGATGGCCGAACGCGGGGTGGACACGCTACGCTATGGCCCGATGAAGCCGGTGGGGCTCGATGATCCAAAAACCGGCCGCTGGCCGCACGCCGTGGTGCAGCTGCGGCAGGACAATGCAAGCGGCACGTTGTGGAACATTGTGGGGTTTCAGACCAAGCTGAAACACGCCGAGCAGGTGCGGCTGTTCCGCACGATACCAGGGCTGGAAAGGGCCGAGTTCGCGCGGCTGGGGGGCCTGCACCGCAACACCTTCATCCGATCACCCGAGCTGCTCGACCCCTGGCTGCGGCTGAAATCGCGGCCCCACATCCGCTTTGCCGGGCAGATCACGGGGTGCGAGGGCTATGTGGAAAGTGCCGCGATTGGCTTGCTGGCCGGGCGGTTCGCCGCAGCGGAGCTGGCGGATAGCATGGTTCCGCCGCCGCCAGTCACGACCGCGCTCGGGGCGCTGCTCGGGCATATTACAGGGGCAGCGGTTGCGGAAACCTACCAGCCAATGAACGTCAACTTCGGGTTGTTCCCGCCAATCACTGGCCGCACCAAAAAGGCGGATCGCAAGCTGCAGTACACCGCACGCGCCCGCGAGGCATTCGCCCAGTGGGTGGCGGCGTGACGGGCGCGGTCAGCCCTCATCGTCGCGGGGCGGGTCAGCGGCGGGGGCCGGGCACAGGCATTTGGGCTTGGGCTTTGCGGACCGCTTGGGGGCAGTGACGACGAACTCGGCTGGCGTCATGGCGCCATCGTGATTGGCATCTGCGGTGGCGAACTTGGTGAGCGTTTTGGTCGCCCATTCGTCAAACGACAGCGTGCCATCGCCATTTGTGTCGAGCTTGGCATAGGCCTTGCGCCGTGATGCCAGATATTCGGCCCGGGTAATGGCGCCGTTCTTGTCTTTGTCATAGCGGCCGAACCGCTTTTGCTCGCGGGTTTTGGCGGTTGCCTCGGGCACGGCCAGATCGCCTGCCTCCTGCGGCAGGCCTGCCAGAGGCGCGATGGGCGCCGCACTAAGCGCTGGCATCGACGTTGGCAGCGGGCCCCTGCCGCTCACGACCACGATTGCAACGCCCGCCAGGAGCAGCGCACCCACGCCGCCGACCACATACCGCCACATTGACTTGTGCTCCCCGCTTCGTGATCGCGCGATACTAGAGCGGCCCGGCCGATGATCCAAGGTGCCGAACCAGCCAGCCACCAATCATTTGGACAAGCCGCGCGGGTGAGCCCTGGCGGCGCGTGCGCCACCGGTGATGGCTGGCGTCAAGCCGTGCTAGGTCGGCAAGCATCGCCAATGGCCGCAGCGCAGCCGGCCAGCGCATCTTGGCGTGGCGCGGGAGGTACGTCGCAGCAAGCGCTGCTGCGCGCGCGCCATCCTGCCGGTCACGGACATGGCAGGCAAGGTCG
>JBJXEC010000114.1:0-15542 GCA_046155125.1 Sphingomonas sp.
GTTCAAGCCGGCGCAGCGCAAGCAACGTGCCGCCGAGCTTGGCATGACCCGAAACAGTGTCGCCTGACCCGCCAACAAGCAGCGGGCCCCGGCGAACCGCGCCGTTTTCAACCACGGTCACGCCAGCTGCAACCAACGCTTGGGTAATCGCCAGCGGGTCCGTCCAATTGTCATGGTTGCCAAGTACCGCGACGACGCCCAGCGGCGCGTGTAACCGAGACAGCCCAGCCGTAAGACCCGGCGCTTGCCGCCGCGCCTCTGCGCGCGCATAGCCCGCGACGAAATCGCCGGCGATAACGACCATGTCGGGCGCGGCGGCCTGAACCCGGTCAAGGATCCGCACTAACCGCGCGGGATCGGTGCTGGCGTTGCCCAGATGAATATCGGCCAGCAGCGCGATCCGGACAGGCCGCGCGCCTTTCGGCCAGCCGTCAAGGCCAAGGGTCGCGCGTCGCAAGATGGGATCGGCCAGGCTTGCGCGCCACCCGGCCCAGGCAACACCGCAACCCGCAACCAGAAGGGCCAGCAGCACTAACGGCAGGCGGCGCATCAGCGGCAGGCGACGCATTAGCCGCGTTCAGCTATTCCAAAGAGGCTGGCGGTGGCCTTTGCTGGCCGTTGCGGGATACTGCCTCGCCCCTGGACGTGGCGGCTAATCAACAGGGCCTGGTGCCTTGCCCATCGGGGAAGTCGGTTACCGTGTTGCCGCAAATCCGCCCATCGGTGAAATCCACCGCATATAGCTTTGCCCTGACCCGCACCGACGTGTTGTTGGGGAGCACGGAGCCGGGCACCGTGCTGATGGAATTTCCCGTAATCTGAAGTCCGCGCGCGCCACCAACCGTGATTCCGTTGGGGAAGGCAACGGTGATGCGGTTATCCAAAATGGAGACCCGATCAAAGCCGCCGTCATCGACACCGTCGCGCACATGGTTCCCCAGGAAAATACCCTGCATTTGGCCGATCATGTAATTGTTCGTGATAACGAGATCGCTGGTCGGGTCATATTCGGGCCGCGACCATGCCTGAATGCAATCGGGATGGTCGCCATCCGCCAGCAGCTTGCCGTTTGCGTCATAGGTTGCGGGCGACGGCCGGAAGTTGCGACACACATTGCGCTCAACCCGCACCCTTTTGGAATAGGCGATGTTTATGCCGTCCGAGATCAGGTCGAACAGCCGGTTGTTGAAGAGCGTAACGTTTTCGACCTGATTGAGGACGATACCGCGATGACTGCCGCTGACTTGAAAGTTGCGCAGGGTAATGAATTTCGTCCGTACCATGGAAACGCCATAACTGCGCCCGCCTGGGCCGATGATCCATCCGCCATTCAGGTCCACATTTTCAACGTTGCGCAGCACGATTCCCGAAAACCTGGCTGCCCGAGCGTCGATCGTAAGCTTGTTGGGGAAACTGCGGTTGGAAATCGTCAGTGTACCGTAATTTCCGTCGCTGAGCACCAGCGTACCCCCATTCGAAGCCCGATCGAGCGCCTCGTCGATATTGGCAGGCGTGACGGGGGCGGTCGCTTCGGGCGGACTGGCGCTGCTTGGGCCCCCGCTCGCGGCAACGGCAGCTATCGACGCGATCACCAGCGCCCGCGCCGTTACCATCGTCATGATCTGCGTGCTCACTCGCGAAAATGCGGTCATGCGTGCCTCGATTTTGTCTGGGAGAACAGGGTTTTCAACGCAACGTCGTAGTGGTTCAATAGCGGCAACACTCGGGCATTTCCAGCGGCAACTGCATTGGCAAGTTCATGGCGGCGCTCCAGCCTGTCGAGGACGAACGCTATCGCCTCGGCCATCGTGTTCCCGGTTGGCGGCAGGGTGTGGCCATAATCCAGCAAATCGCCGAACAAGCCCATGAACTTACGGCTATAGGCAATTGGCACCACGGGCACGCCGCTCGAGAAGGCGGCGATGCAGGCGTGCATCCGCGCCGCCACCATCATGTCCAGCCCCGAGATATAGGTTTTTGCGTCAGACGGGCCGGCAAAGTCGGCCACGCGAATCGCCTTGGGGTATTGGGCGGCAAGCACGTCGGCGATCGCGCCGTCGCTGTCATCGGCCATGGCCTTGTCCACGACATGGGTTATCAAGTGAACGACGACATCGGGTCGCGCCATCAACGCGTCGAGGAGCCCGCGCATCATCGGCGCATAGTCATAGCTCAGACCATAGGTGTTGGCGCCGTTCGCGCTCTGCCGCCACAACAGCCCGGACACGTTGATGCCGACATGGATCTTGCCGTCCTTCGCGTGTGGCCGCCGCGTGAACGGCAGGCGAAAGGCAACATCAGCCGCGAGCATGTGCGGTGCGCCGGGCGCGAGCGCCTCAATCGCTGCCAGCGACAATGGGTCACGCGCAATCGTCAGATGGGCTTTGCGCATGATGCCGGCGGCGAGCTGCTTGTAGGGCTGGCGCGTAAACGGCCCAATCGTTTGCGGGCTCAGCACCAGCGGCACCCCGCGCGCGATGGTCATCCGCTTGGTGAGCCACATCCAGCCAAAGCGCTGGGCGCTGTAAATGTCAGCAAAACTGTCGCCCGCGCTGATGTCCAGCATGCAATCAAGCGTACCGAGCGCACGCCAGAAAATGCCTGAGGTCAGCACCGTGCGCCGGTTGATGCCAATCACGGTGTCGCCGGTAGGGGTAGCTTGCGGGGTCGGGGAGGTGCCCGGTGCGAAATACACAAAGCGCGGCGTGACGCCGATCGACTCCGCGGCAGCGCGCGCAATCGCCGTGTTGCTCACGGTGAGCGCGTTCACACCATGGTTTCCTGAGTTGAAGCTATGCCACAGCATGCCGATGGAAATAGTCTGGCCAGTCACACAATGTCCTTTGCTTGGGCGGCGGGCATCAGCGCTGTTTCCGCAGGATACGCCGGACCGTGCCGAGCCAGTTTTGCACGGTTTCGCGCGGCGCCGCCTGCCGGGCGGCGTTCGCGATATCCAGCCCCGCCATCTTTGGGACCGGCTGGAACAGCGTGCGGCACGCCGCGAGCCGGGCGGCAACCAGCCGCTTTCGGCGCGCCTGACCCGGCTGCATCAAGTCGATTTCGCCGACTGCCAGCGGCTCGGCGGCCACCGCGCCCGCCTCGATCGCCTGCTGCAACAGCGCGTCGCCTGTCGATGTGCGGCTCATGATGAGGCTGCGGCCGCCCTGCTCCTCAAACTGCGGATAGCCTGATTCGCCGCCGTACCAGGCATCGGCGCAGGCGATGTCGGCAACGCCGCCGACCGCATCCGGGCAAATCTTGCAGCGAAATTGCACTTCCTTGGACAATTCCCCGCCCCAGCTATCGGCATAGCGCATCTCGCCGACGCGGCCGTCCTGCGTTTCGGCGCGCGTGAGGCCGGGCCAGCCAAAGCCGCGGTAGCGAAAGTGGCGTACTTCCCCGGGCGCAAAGCCCATTTTCGCAAGAATGCGCGCAGCACCTGCGTGACTGGGCAGCCCTGCGCAGTAGAAGGAGAGCATTAATGGCACATGCGCCTTGACCCTTGGGTCGACCGTTGCGAGCTGGCGTAATGCTGATACGTCGCATGGCTTGCCGACAAAGGCAAAGCTGCCGCCCTCCGACAGCGCGTCGTCAATCGCCTCAAGCGGCGACGATGCTGCATAGCGCGATCCGGCGCCGTGGATAATATCGTTCGCCGTGCGCGACCATTTTACGCGGTTGCGGGTCGGGTATACCGGGTCCGCTTCGACATGAAGCACGCGGTCCACCATGCCTGTTGCAATCGCATGGATGAGGAGCGCCGAGATGCCGCCACCCGACGATGCCTTGTGCCGAATATCGGCGTCCGTCGCGTGGCCGGCCATACACCTTACATACGGACCCCACATGGCGTGCCGGTTCGGCGCCGGCTGCCACGGCGCCACGGTAATGCCGGGGCATGCGGCGGCAACGCTTGCTTCGGCTTCTGGGGAAAGCGGCCGGATCGCCGCCGGGCGGCTATAGCCGGGCGCAACCGTTTCCAGACGCAGCGCGCCGCCGCTCACCCCGACGCAAAGCCCGCATCCCGCGCAAAGCTCGCCCCTCAGCACGCGCGCAACCGTTGGCGACGATGCAGCCATTGCAAAACGCCCCATGGCCTCACCCGTGTCGTTCGGCGGGCTGATGGAGGGCGACGGGCGAGGGCGTTCAGAGGTCATGCAATCCCGATTAGCTGGCGCTCACGCACTCTGGCTTGTCGCCAACGACGCGCCCGTGATCGCGCTCGACTAGCGTAATGACGCAAAACTGTGAACCCGCGATTGCCCGTCAAAAGCCCGGTTGACCAGAAAATGGACAGCCAGGCCGGAACATCGACATGGCCGTAGCGCTGCTGCTGGCCCAATAAAATACCATTATAGGACGCGGTATCGCGACGAAGGGAGTGTTGCTTTTTTGCAGCGCACCCAAAACGTGGTAATGTCCGCAACGGGATGGCCGCAACGGGATGGCCGCAACGGGATGGGGAGCGGCGCGAGCGCCACGGCTGTTTTGCGGTGGTGGGGTAGCGTCGGTTGAATGAGGGGCCGCGGGGCTGCAGTTAAGCGGACTGCGCTTTGGGGACAACGCGCTTGGGGGACGATCTAGCTTGGGGGACGATCTAATTGTGACGGTGGCACAGAAATTCGACACGAATGCTGTGCGGTTCAGCGAGCCTCGGGCGCTCGTCAACAAGACCAGGGTGCGCGCCGGGCTGTATCTGATCTTGCTGCTGGTTGATTGCGCTGCCATCCGGACTGGGTTCAGTGTGGGGGTTTCTCTTCGTGGCTCAATCTGGCTTGCACCCAATGGTGTTGAGCTGGGGTGGCTGATCCTGCCGATCCATCTGCTGGTCGCGTTGCGCATTGGCGCGCTGGGGATTGAAGCGCTGCAGAATGTCGGGGAGTCGATCAGACGCTCCGTCACTGCCTTTTTCGTTGCAACCAGCCTCATCTCGATGCTCATTTTCTTCCAATATGCCGGGCCGCTGGTGTCGCGACTGGCCTTTGGAGCTTCCATCGTGTCGACCATTGCCTTTCTGGCGATTTTTCGGGCGGTGGTGCATTTTTCCTTCATTGCGCCCCTTGGCGGTCGTCTGGTCGGCGAACTGCTGATCGTCGACGGTGTGGCAGCGCCCGACGATGGCCGCCATGTCTTTGACGCGACGGCCGCGGGTTTTGCACCCGATCTGAACGATCCCAACGCGTTATCATGGCTTGCCGAGGTGGTTGAGCAATATGACCGGGTCGTGGTTTCCTGCACGCCGGAAAAGCGGCAGGCATGGGCGCTGATATTGAAGGCGTATAATGTTACGGGCGAGATCCTGCTGGATCAGGGCAGTCCGCTGGGCGCGATTGCGCTGGCGCGGTACCGAGGCAGCGACACGGCGCTTGTGTCCCGCGGGCCAATGTCGCTGGTTGATCGCATCAAGAAGCGTGGCATGGATCTGGCGCTTGCAGGCTTGGCGCTCTTGGTGCTGGCGCCGCTGCTTCTGGCGGTGGCGGTGGCGATCAAGCTGGACAGTCGGGGCCCTGTGCTCTTTTCTCAGGTTCGGCTCGGGCGCGGAAATCGCCGGTTTAACATTTTGAAATTTCGCAGCATGCGCGTCCAAGAGATGGACCCGAGCGGTAGCCGTTCGGCGACCCGAGACGATGAACGCATAACGCGGGTGGGGCGCTTCATCCGACGCACCAGCATCGACGAACTGCCGCAACTGATCAATGTGCTGAAAGGCGAAATGAGCATTGTTGGCCCGCGGCCCCATGCGTTAGGCTCGCTTGCCGGCGACAAGCTGTTTTGGGAGGTCAGCCAGAAATACTGGCTTCGTCACACCTTGAAGCCTGGCATTACCGGGCTTGCGCAAGTGCGGGGATATCGCGGCGCGACCGACAAGCAAGTCGATCTCGAAAACCGGCTGCAGTCTGATCTGGAATATGTGCAGGGCTGGCGGTTGTGGCGCGACGTCAGCATCATGGTCAACACAGCATTCGTGCTCGTCCACGCCAAGGCCTATTGATAACGACGCCGGGCGTCAGCGGACAAGCGCCTCAGCTTCCTTTTCCAGAAACGCGATGAGCGCCGACGGATCGGTGGTTGCGCGCAAGGTTTTGCGGTTTTTGGTATTGGCCAGCGCGGCGGCGAACTCGGCGTCGGTATTGGCGGACTGTATGAGCCCGCGCTCGGCAAAGGCTGTAACGATCTCGGCCTGATGATTGTCATAATGCTCGCCGCGCTCAAAACTGCGCGGGATTGCAATCACGTGGCATTGTTCGCGGAGCGCCGTGATGAGCGACCCGGTACCGCCATGGCATACCACGATGTCGGCACGGCGCAGCAAGGCTTGAATCTCGTTGAATGGCAAGCCTTCGACCGAGCGGACGCCGTCGATATCGCTCCCTCCAGTTCCGCGCTGTAAGATCACTTCATCGGGCAATAGCCCGGCCTTGTGGGCATGATCCACGAGCGCCACCAGCCTCGGAAAGGCGAGCGTGGCGCCCACCGTTGCGAACAGCAGCGAGTCCTTCGGCGGGCGGGGTGCATCGTCGATCCTGAACGGGTCGAACACCAGCGCGCCAGGCCAATGGCGCGCACTTTGCGCAGACTGCGCAATGCGGACATGCGCCAGCCGCCCCGCGAGCCGCGCAAAGGCCGATGGGCGGTGAAACCGTGCAAATGAATCGACCAGAATGACGCGGGCGCCAAACAGCCGGGCAAACGCCATCACAAATAATTGCGACCCGGCGCCCGTTGTAATGAACAGGTCGGGCTTGTGCCGCCGGATAATCGCGAAGGACCGGGCGATGCTCGCCGCTGCCTCGCGCAGCATCGTCACCGGGTTGCCTAGCCGAGCCTGCCCCAGCGCAAAATGCGGCACGAACATCACGTGTTCATCCGCGGCAATGGACCGGGCGAGCGCGCTGTCTTCGGTTACGAAATAATGCGGATAGGCTTCCCAAATCGGCCGCAGATCAAGCAGTTGGCGCAGATGGCCGCCGCCCGATGCCGCCAAGCAAAGGACTGGCAGCCGGTTGGCAATAGCATCATGACCCGAGTTGATCGGCAAATCTTGTCCCTCCATGGCGCAGCGCATGGGTCACTGCCGCAGCGCCTATGGCCACGCAAGCACAGTTTCGCTCGCACTATGGCAGCAGTTGGTGTAGCCGACGCAAGGTATGACGGAGTGGATTATTGATCCGATGGCTGAGAGACAGACGATGAAGAACATTGCGCTAGTAATAACGGTCGCAGCAACGCTTGCCGCGTGCGGGGAAAAAAGCGCGTCGGCGCCAACCGGGCAAGTTGCCGCTACCGTTGCCGGACAGGAGATCACCGCCTCCGAAGTTCGACTGGAAATGGGTGCATTGGCGACGGCGCCAAACGCGCCAGAGGTGCAGCAAGCTGCCTTGCAGCAGATCATCAATCGCAAGTTGCTGGCTGCCGAGGCAACCAAGCAGGGGCTGGCCAAGACACCGATCGGTGCCGTAGTGCTCAACCGGGCACGCGAGCTGGCGCTGATTGAATTGCTGCAGCAGAAGGTGCAGGCTAGGGTGCCGCCTGCCTCCGCCGACGAGGCCAAGGCGTATGTGAATGACAACCCGGTAGCCTTTGCGCAGCGCAAGCTGGTTGCACTGGAGCAGTATAACATCCCGACAATCCCCCAGGATGTGCTCAAGAAGATGGGACCACTGGAGCGGATTGACGAGATATTGGCGCTGCTGGACGCGAACAAAATCCGCTATCAAAAGGGGAATTCGGTGCTCGATCTGATGACGATCGACCCTGCCGCCGCCAAGCAGATCGCCGCGATGAAAGTCGACAGCGTGTTTGTGACACCCAGCGGCGTCAGCGCCCAGGTTTCCAGGATTCGTGAATTTGCCGATCAGCCAGTAACCGGCCAATCGGCGTTTGATGCCGCGAAGGCGATCATCACGCAGCAGCGGACGCTGGCCCAAGTCCGCGCGGAGTTTGAGACGGTTGCCAAGGCTGGCAGCGCGCAGGTAAAAATCAACCCGGCCTTTAGCAAGAAGGGCAACACCGCCAAGCCGGCGGCACCGGCCGCAAAATAGGCGCGACGATGATTGGACCATTGGCGCTATTCTGTCCCAAATGCGGGGTGAATATTGCTTTTGCTGCGGCGCACTATCCTATAGGATAGTTGCTTGCTGTTGGGGGATTATTGCATGAGGGTTACAAGCACCGTTTCTGCCGCGGCGATAATTGTCGCAGCAGCAGGCGTTCCGTCGACGGCTTGTGCGCAGTCCTCGTCAAAGGCCGAGTCTGAAGTTACCGTGTCGCTCGGCGGGCGTTACGATGGCAACGTGTCCCGGCGTAGCCCAGCCCAGGCGGCGCTGCTCAACCTCACGCCCGAAGACGCCGTGCTTACGCCGAATGTGGATGTGCATCTCGCTCGCCCCGTCGGCCGCAATTTGTTTTCGCTCGATGCCGGGCTCGGCTATGTGCTGTACCGGCGCAATACCCGACTAAATCGCGAGCAAATCTCCGTCGACGCTACAGCGGACCTTTCGCTTGGCCCATGCCAGCTCGTGCTGTCGCCAGGCTATCGGCGTGGTCAAAGCGACTTGAGCCAAATTGCAGGGGCGTTCGCCGCCGCTGCCGGATCCATCAACAATACGCAGTCGACTCAGGAATATGCGGGTGACCTGCGCTGTGGCAGCCGCCGCGGCTTTCGCCCCATAGCAACGATTTCGCGGACCATCGGCGATAACTCGAACCCGCTGCGGCGCATTTCGGATTATCGGACTTTTTCCTACGGTGGCGGGCTGGGCTATTCCAACCCGGTGATTGGTGACTATTCCGTAATTTATAATCGCGCTGACACCACCTACCCGACCCGGACGGCGGCGACCGGCGGCACAGGTTTCGTGCTCGATCGCATTACCGTGTCGGGCGGACGGAGCATCGGGTCGGGGCTGCGGGCGGCGGGGACGGTGTCGTTTCTGGCGCTTAACCCGAAGCAGCCCGGCGTTCGCAATTTTAACAGCGTGGGCTGGAGCCTGTCGGCCACGCTGCTGCCAACACCCGACCTGCAACTCCAGCTTGAAACGTCTCGGGATATCAAGCCGTCGCTGGGCAGTGATGCGCTGTTTCAAGTATTCCGCTCCTACTCGCTGAATGCGGCCTATGCCTTTAGCTCAAGCACCCGGGCTTCCGTGGGCGGCTCGATAAACGAGGTTACCTATAACGGGGCAGGCACAACCTTCGGGCCCGCGTTGACGAATTCGGTTCAGTATTCCGCAACCGGCAGCGTGACACAGGATTTTGGTCGACGGTTGGGCCTCACCGCCGAACTAGGCTATGATCGGCGCAATGCGAATGGCAGTTTGTTTGATTATGATAGATTTTTCGCCGGCTTGAAGCTGATTTTCAGGATCTGATTTGAAGGAAGTAGTGTTTGAATGACTAGCTTTTCGTCCTTCGCGCGGTTGCTGATTGTTGGTGCGATCGCGATTTTCATGTCGGGTGCGCTTGCTGCACAGCAGGCGCCTGTAGCGCCACCAGCCGCTTCGCCGGCGGCTTCGCCGGCACAGCGTGCCGCGGTGACGCTGGCAGACGGATATGTGCTTGGCGTTGGCGATGTCGTCGAAGTAGCGGTGCTGGGGCGCGAGGAATTTCGCTCGCGTATTCAGGTTCAGACCGATGGCACGATCCAGTTGCCGTATCTCAAGTCCGTTCCCGCAATTGACCTTACGGTTCTGCAACTGCGCGATAACGTTCGCAAACTGCTGTTGCAGGGTGGCTTTTATACCGATCCGGTCGTCAATGTCGCCGTGGTCAACTATGCCAGCCGCTATGTAACGGTGCTGGGCGAAGTCGGAACGCCGGGCTTGCTTGCGGTCGACAAAGCGTATCACGTCTCCGAGGTGCTCGCCAAGGTCGGGGGCGCGCGGGCGTCCGGCGACGACCAGATTGTGCTGACGCGTACCACTGGCGAGCAGGTGACGCTGAGCGTCGAACGCGTCGCCTCAGGCGCGCCAAGCGAGGACCCTCTGGTTAACCCCGGGGACAAGATGTTCATCGCTGTTGCGCCAAGTTTTTACATTTACGGCCAGGTTGGCGCGCCGGGATCGTACAAGGTTGAGCGAGACATGTCGTTGCGCAAAGCGCTGGCGAGGGGCGGCGGGCTGACGGACCGTGGCTCCGAGCGCAAGGTTAAGGTATTTCGTGACGGCAAACAGGTTGGCAAGGTCGATCTGTCGATGCTGATCAAGGGCGGCGATACCGTCGTCGTTGGCGAGCGGTTCTTCTAGGCTGCATCACTTCAGGATATGAGCACATGGGCCTAATCCAGTTATTTCGAATTGTGTGGTCGCGGCGCTGGCTGTTGGCGGTCACCACGCTTACTTGCCTGCTGGGCGCCATCATGATCGTGCGGCTCATCCCGCCGCGATACGAAGCACAATCGCGTGTGATCCTCGATATCATCAAGCCTGATCCCGTGACGGGCCAGGTTATCGCCTCTGGATCGGCGCGTGCTTATGTCAAAACCCAGATCGAATTGATCCAGGACTATCGTATTGCTGGCAAGGTGGTTGATGAGCTTGGCTGGACCAACCAGCCAGATCTGGCAGCGGCATATCAACGCCGGGCGCCGTCCGACACCCGGGATTTCCGTCGCTGGTTGGCACAGCGGATCATTGACAACACGGACGCCAGGCTGATCGACACCAGTAACATATTGGAAATCAAGTTCTACTCCAGTTCCCCCGCGGCCGCCGCCAAAGTTGCCGATACGGTCCGCAAGGCCTATGTCGACCAGGCAATCGCGCTAAAGCGGGAAGACGCCATCTCAAGCGCGGCGTGGTTTTCCGGACAGGCGGACATACTGCGGAACAAGTTGACGCAGGCCGAAAAGCGCAAGGCAGATTTCGAGCGCGAGAACGGCATCATCCTTCAAGATAACAACGTCGATACCGAGACCGCGAGGCTGGCGGCGTTGGCCGCGGTGACGCCTACTCAGCAAACGACGACGGTTGGCGGCGACACCACGACAACCGGTGGGTCCATAGCCCCGCAGCTTGCCGCCGCCGACGCAGCGATTGAAAACGCCCGACGCGAGCTTGGCCCCAACAACCCGCAGCTTCAGGCGATGCTGCAGCAACGCGCGGCCATGTCTGCGTCCGCGCCGGCCCAATCCCGGCAATCGCCAACGCGAGTTGTGCCGACCGGCCCCTCCATTGGCAGCCTGTTCTCGGCGCAGCAGGCCAAGGTCCTTGCCCAACGCGGCAAGGTCGGCGAAGCGCAGCGGCTGGCGACAGACGTCGCTTTGCTAAAGGATCAATATCAAAAGACGTCGGCGCGCCTGCTTGATTTGACGCAGCAGGGGGAGGCCACCGATTCCGGCCTGACGTTGCTGGGAAATGCAACGGCGCCACAAAGCCCCTCCTTCCCAAACTGGCCGCTGGTGATATTTGGCTCGACGGCTTTGGGGCTGGCGCTTGGGCTCTTGGTCGCGCTCACCGCAGAACTTCTGGCGCGGCGCGTGCGCGGTATGGAAGACCTGAATTTGCTGGGCGTTCCGGTAATTGGATTAATGGCCAAGTCCGCGCCGCGCGCCAACGGCATTTTTTCAAGATTTGGGGCCCGGTTGCGGCCCGCCGTGTAAGGTTCTTCGGATAATGTCAGACCTCGTCCTTGAAACCGCTCCGCTTAGCCCCTCGGGCGGCAGCGCCGTGGCTGCGCCGCTCAACATCTTGATGTCGAGCGCGTTGCACATGCTGTCGGACCCGACCGGGGCTCAGGCTGAATCAATTCGGGTCCTTCGAACCTACCTGGTTGCACAACATTTGAGCGATGGCCGCCGGTCGCTCGCGGTTTGCGGGACGGCGCCGGGCGATGGCAGCAGCTATATAGCCAGCAACCTTGCGGTTGCGATTGCCCAGACCGGCATCAGAACGTTGCTGATCGACGGAAACATGCGTGACCCCGGCATAGATCGCGTGTGCATTCCGTCGCGCCCGCTGGAGGGCCTTGCGCAGTGCCTTGCCAATTCGGAACGGCTTGCGCAGGAACTGATCGTTGAATCTGGTGTGCCCAACCTGTCGGTGCTGTACGCTGGCGGACAGACCCCGGAAGCGCAGGAGTTGCTTGGCGGGCCGGCATTCAAAGCGTTCATGTCGTCGTGCATTCGTGACTATGAGCTGACGATCATCGACACCCCGGCTGCAAATTTATGTGCCGATTCGCGCCGAATTGCGTCCGTCATCCGTTACGCACTCGTCGTATCGCGGCGAAACCACAGCTATGTGAAAGACGTGCGGACGCTCATTGCGGAGCTTCAGGGCGACAGAGTTTCGGTGATTGGCTCCTATCTGAATGACTATTGATGCAGCGATACCGCCCGCTGGCATAGTCCGTCCGCGCCAGATCTTGTACGATCTGATGGCCGCGCGCTGGCCATTGCTGCTGGGGTTTGTGGTGCTTGCCATCCCGACACTCATCAGCGTTGCGCAGCAAAGCTGGGCGACAGAGGCGGGCGCCCATGGGCCAATCGTTTTGGCGACGGGGCTGTGGTTGCTGAGCTACAACAAGATTACGATGCGCCACGCGGGTCGTTTGCCGACGGTTTATTGGCTCGTGCCGACCGTGCTCGCCTGTGCCGTTTACGTGCCAGCGCGTGCTTTTGATTTCATTAGCCTCGAAGCCGGTGGTCTGTATTTACTGGGACTGGTGGTGACGCTCATCCTGGTCGGCGAAAAGGAACTCCGGCGACATATCTTTCCGTTTTTTTATCTGGCGTTCGTCATCCCGGCGCCCGGTTGGCTGCTAGACAAAATCACGTTGCCACTGCGGGCCTTTGTGACGTCCGCATCGGTCCATCTGCTTCAGCCTTTGGGCTACCCGGTCGCGCAGCAGGGCGTGTCGCTGGCGATCGCGCAATATCAGTTGCTGGTGGAAGATGCCTGTTCGGGCATGAATTCGCTCATCGGGTTGATCGCGATAAGCCAGTTTTACATTTACCTGATGCATCGGGCATCGTGGCGCTATGCGCTGGTGCTCGTCGCCTTGGTTATCCCCATCGCGATTGTCGTCAACATTATGCGGGTAATCACGCTGGTACTGCTGACATATTATCAGGGGGACGGGGTCGCTCAAGGGTTTCTGCATGAAACGGCGGGGATGGCCCTTTTTGTCGTCGCGCTGATGATAACCTATGCGGTTGACATCGTTCTGCAACGGTTGCTGCCCGCGCGCTGGGTGAACCAGGCGTGACGGTGTCCCGCCGCGACGCGGTGTTTGGGGCCGCTTGTGTTGCTGCCCTTGGTGCGTCTGAATATCTACGCCCGCGTAACCGCGTGGTACTGCTTGCCAAGGGCGCGCTGCTCACAAACATCATCCCGGCGCGTTTCGGGGAGTGGGCAATGGGCGGCGGCGGCGATATCGTCATCCCCAAGATTCCCGGTAGTTTGGCCGACAGGCTTTACAGCGATCAGATTGCCCGAAACTATCTGCGGGCAGGCAGCGTGCCAACGGACGTGATGCTGCTGGTCGCCTATGGCGCCGCGCAAAATGATTCGCTTCAGTTGCACCGCCCTGAGGTTTGCTACCCCGCGATCGGCTTTCCCATCGTCGCACGCCAGCTGGCGCTGCTGCAGCTGGTGCCTGGTGTTGCCGTGCCGGTCGTCATGCTCACCGCGCGCAGCGGCGACCGTGTTGAGGATATTGTTTACTGGACGCGGCTCGGCGAGGCACTGCCGCAAACGTCCGACGAACAGCGTCTGGTCAGATTTGAGGCCGCGGTTTCGGGAATCATACCGGATGGCGTTCTGGTGCGCGCTTCGGCGGTCCGGACCGGCCCGCAATCAGCCCCATTGTTCGGGGTGCTTGAGAGTTTTGTGCGCGCGATGCTGCTGGGGATGACACAAGATAATCAGCGGGCATTGCTTGGAACGCAAATCGGCCAGTCATTGGAGCGGGCGAATCGCCCCGTCGGCTGAGGGCAGCCTGGCCCAGCGCAAGAATAGGTTGAGCGCATACCCTTTTTGATTGGGATCTGGAATTGTCGGCAGGCACAGCGCCAAGCAGGTGTCGCATGAAGCGAAGGGGGCAGCAAAGCGGGCGTATCGCGCGGCGTGAATCAGCAGCGCCTGGCTCGACAGACGTGTGGAGCCGCCAAAGCGATGTTGAGCGGTCTGCCGCCCAACTCCGGGGCGCTTGTCGCTCGCGGCACGCGGATCCCGCTTTTATTGCACTATTCACTTACGGGTAAGCGCAATACGTAAAAGGGGCCGCCCGTTGCCGGACAGCCCCTAAAATCCTACGAAGCAGAGCGATCAAGCAGCGGCAAGAACCGACTTGCGAGCACGACGACGCATTGCCGCGCCCGTCATACCGAACCCGGCAATCATCAATGCCCAGGTCGTGGGCTCAGGGACGCCCGACAGCGTCAGAAGGCCGGAATACACGCCATTTACGCTTGACGAACCGCGCACCGTTATCGTGCTCAAGCCAGCCGGGATGCGGAAGTTCGCGAGGAAGCGGCGCTCGAACTGACCCGTGCTCGTCGCCGGAATGAGCTGCGCGTTCAACCGGACACCGTTAACCACGAAGTTGACGTTCTGCGTGAAGTCAGGCCGTCCATTGGTAATCGGAAAGCTCGATGTGATTTCCACCGTCGCCGAACGGGCGAACCCGGTGGTGAACGAGAACACATCGTTGAACAAAGGCGGAAACGTCGTTGGATCGTTGTTGCCAAACGTCCCACCGACATTGGGCGTAAAATTCATGAACGGTACGGCAGATGCCGCTGTCGGCAATGTTGTTGCAGCGAGCGCTGCGGCCGCGATGATAAATTTACGGATCATTTTAGTCCCCTCTGAACCCACGAAACGCTGCTGATGGTGCCGAGCAACTGTGCCCTTGCGCAACACCGTTTAACGAAACTTTTGTTACACCCCAATTTGCTGCTAAGCAACATTTTTTAGTCTTTTTGCCGCGAGCTGCGCTTGGATCGATCCCGGGTTGGAAAGCCAGAAAAACCACCAAATGCGACTCACGCCGCTACTGACATCGCTGTTTATACCGAAAGTTCGCGAGAAGCGCACGCATTTTAACTCATCGTAACCATTATGCTCGTAAAAAACGTGCCGGGATGGGACCATTTCGGGCGATCTGCGATTATTATTGGGTGGTTGCGCGTTTGCAGCCATCGAGTCGTTGATGGCCCTATGGCGCAGCTGGTGCCGGGCGGGCTCAGCGGCCAATAATGGCGCTACAGGCTAACCTGCGGGCGCAGCACGTAGTAAATATATACCAGAACGGCGATCAGCCCTATCGCTGCCGCTATGGTATGTCCCTCATTGCCGATATAGTTCACCACCGCGCATCCAATAGCGGGTGGCCCATAGTGCCACAGCTTGTCCGGCGGATTCTCTTGCGACGAGCGCTGCAAAAGCAACACCACGAGCCCGACGAACACCGTCAGCGCCAGCCAGTCGAACGGAGTCTCCATTTAAGTTCTGCTGCTCCCATGGTGTAGCGCCGACCTCGCCACCTGAATTACGAATGACGCCAGCGGGCATCGTTGGCAAGGGGCTGTTCGCCTGCCC
>JBJXEC010000115.1:0-12308 GCA_046155125.1 Sphingomonas sp.
TCGTCAAACGCCCGTGGCATGTCGGCGAGGAAATCCGGCTGGGGCCCAAGCGGGCAAACGGTGAGGTTGAGCGACATTGGCGCATCAGCGGTAATCCGGAAGGCCTCTCCAGCCCGAACATAGGCCCCGCTCTCGGCCGGAAGCAGGAAGCGGTGCGCACCGATCTCAATGTCGCCATGCCCTGCCAGCACGTAAATTACGGTGTCGGCGCCGGCAAAATGCACGACCGGGCCAATCCCTGTCGCGTGCGTTCCGGCAAACTGGCTCAGCCGCTTTGCGCCGTCCTCGGGTCCGATCACCTGATGCAGCGCAAGATTGCCCTCGCGGATGGTCGCCACAGCGCCTGGCCGAAGAACAAAACAATTGTTATCCAGCGCCGCGCGCCGCGCCCCGTGCGTGTCCGCAGTCGGCGCCACCAACACCGCGTCTGCTGCATCCTCGTCCATCGGCGCGCCATAGCTCGCCGAAAGACTGTTGTGCGATCCATCACAATAGGGCGCGCCCAGCGTGCGCTTGCAGGCGCACAGCAGTTCCTCATCGGTTTCCTGCGCGCGGAACAGCAGCGGCTTGAACTTGGTCCCCACATGCGACCCGTCGCAAAACGGCTGCGCCTTGCTCAGCCCGCAACTGCACCACAGATATTTCTGGCCCTCGACGAGCGCAACAAGGCAGGGCTTCGGGGCGGCAATTGCGGGCTCGTCCATGGATACTCCAGTGGCGTCATTAAAACTTTCGGTTGGCCGAAATGCCAAGCGTGCGCGGCCGCACCGTAATCAAGGCGAGCGGATCCTGCGATGACGAAATCGCGTCGATTTGCGCGCGCGCATCGAACAGGTTGCGGGCGAACAGCTCGACGCGCCACGCACCGTTTTCCACGCCGATCCGCAGGTTGGTTAGCGAATAATCGCCCAGCAGCACGTTAAACCGGTCGCGCGTGCGGCCAAGCGTGGTGTTCGACGAGCCCCGGTAATTCGCATCGGCATGGATAACATAATTGAAGTTGCCCCTAAGCGGCCGGTTTACATCCAGATTGATGCTGCCACTGAAGCGGGGCACGTTGGGGATGTTGTCGCCGGTTATGCCTAGCGCCGGGTCACGCGGGGTGCCGCCCGGCTGGTTCGACGTCAGGAACGCACGCTGATAAGACCCGGCGAGGTTCAGGGTTACGCCGGTTGCCAGCAATCCGGTAACATCTGCCTCAACGCCATTGACCGCGGCACCGCCCGCATTGGTGGTGAACGGGAAAGCGCCGGTTGCATCAACCGCGCGCACCTGAATGTCGGACCAGTCGATATGGTAGATGGCGGCATCAACCGTGACCTTACCGCCCGCCAGCGTCAGCTTGGTACCAAGCTCGTAGTTGACGAGTGAGTCGGAGCGATAGGCACGTGGGATGCCCGACGCAAAGGGAAGGTCGGCCTGGTTAAGCCCGCCAACGCGAAACCCCGACGCCGCCGTTGCGTAAACAAGCACGTCGCGGTTGGGCTTCCAGCTCACATTGCCCTTCCACGTCACCTTGCTGTCGCTGTCGCTGTTGCTCAGCACGCCGGGCGGATTGGGGCCAAACCCGCCAAACGGGTGCGTCGTTTCCTGTCGTGAATTGAGCGTTGAGCGAAAATAGCGGGCGCCGCCGGTGACCGACAGGTCAGGCGTCAGCGCATAGGTCGCCTCGCCGAAGATCGCATACTGGTTAAGCTTATTGTTGTCGAACCGGCCGAAAAACGTGTTGCCGTCCGGGTTCGACAGCGCATCGTCGGCGTTCAACCGGCTGAAGACGCCGCGTGGCTGGCCCAGATTGTTGGAGCGCACCACCTGCACGTCAAAGTTCGACAGTTCGCGGCTGTAAAAGGCGCCAACAACCACGTTGAACGGTCCGGCGAATTTGGACGCATAGCGAATTTCGTTCGACCAGATGCGGCGTGACTGTGGCTGAATGGTGATGCCGGGGATCGGCACGCCAAAGAAGAACAGAATGGGCGACGAGTCAAAATTGAACAGGATGTCGCGATCGAAATAATTGGTGGTCGCCGTGATGTTGCCGGCCGAAAAATTATACTCGCCCGTCAAACTGTAGATCTGCGTGGTGTCATCATACGGGCTGATTGTAAGATCCGTGTTGATGAGATCACCGCCTGGCACTGCCGGAAATCCTGCGGTCGAAAAACTCGGCGTGCCCGGCGGGGTGTAGCGGGATGAGCCATCGGAATGCTGCTTTTGGTATGTCGCCGAGGCAGTGAGCGTGAAATTGTCGGTCGGCGTATAGCGCAGCAGGGCACGTCCGCCGCTGGTCTCGTCAGTATTGACATTGTTCAGCCGGCCCGCCGGGATGCGCACCTGGTCGATAAATCCGCTGTCGTCGACAAACCAGCCGACAAGTCGCAGCGCGAGCTTGTCGTCGACAATCGGCAGGTTGATCGCGCCATTTATTTTGTAGTTCGCGCCGCCCTTGTTGGTGCCCGAAACCTCGCCCGCAACATATCCGCCAAACTTGTGCGTATCAGGCTTGTTGGTGATGATGCGGATGGTGCCGCTTTCCGAACTTGCGCCATAAAGCGTGCCCTGCGGCCCTTTCAGCACTTCGATGCGGGAAATGTCATAGAGCTTCAGATCAACGTTGCGCCCGCCGCCATCATTGCGGTTGTCGGCGCTGATGACCGCTTCGTCATAATAAGCGCCAACGGTTGCGGCCCCCGTCGAGTTGACGCCGCGGATGACGTATTTCTTGTCGCCAGGCCCCAGGTCTTGAAAGGCAAGGCCCGGCACGCGGGTTGCATATTCAGCAAATTGAGTGATGCCCGATTTGGTCAGCGTATCGCCGGTGAGAGCCTGCACCGTTATCGGCACGCTGCGGATCGATTCGTCACCGCGCTTGGACGCACTCACGATGATGTCGGGCACGGTCGTTTCGGATTGCGCCGTGTCCTGCGCCGCTGTCTGCGCCTGCTGCGCCACCGCGGGCATGGCCGTGGACGCAAGCAACAGACCAAGCGTGGTTACCGAAAGCCGGTGCGCGAAATGCCGATTCGTCATCTTTTCCCCCCATGTTGCCGCAGCCGCTTGCCCGGGCGCCTCCCGGAAAAAAGCGTTAACGCTCGGGCGGGCGACAAGGGCGCCGGGGCAATGGCCATGGCAGCCGGTTGCCCGCCAAACCAAAGTCTGCCTGATCGAAATTTATTTTCAACCTAAAACATATTTGGCGGCAGGATCGCGGTTTTTCATATCGACAAAGCACAAGACATGTTGCACTTGTGTCACACATTCACGTGAATCTGTAACCAAATCAGGCCAGGTTCCGCTTGATGAATGCGTGTGGGCGGAGGGCGACGGGATGACCGACACGGTACCGGACTGGAAGGCCTTGCGCGCGCGGTTCCCGCTGCTGGCAGAACACGGCTTCATCAACAGCTGTTCGTACGGTCTTATGTCAACTGATGTCGAAGCGGCATGGCTGCGCTACATTGCCGACCGGCATCGGCATGGCAGCCACTGGGAAACCTGGGTCGGGCAGTATGAGGAACTGCGCGCGGAATTCGCCGCACTGTTGGGCGCGGACTCTGCCGAAATTGCGGTGACGGCCTCGGCGTCTGCCGGGATTAATTCGGTCGCGAGCGCGCTGCGCTTTGATGGAGGTCGCGACGGCATCGTCATTACTGATCTAGAATTCCCGACCAACGCGCAGATCTGGTTCGCGCAAAGCACGCGCGGCGGCCGCGTCACTCAGGTGGGGCAAACCGGAAACGCGTCATTGATGGAGCGGCTGGAGGAGGTGATCGACGAGCGCACGCGCATCGTTGCCATCACTCATGTCTGTTACCGCAATGGCGAGCGGCTCGACGTGGCAGCGATTGCCCGCATGGCGAAGGCGAAAGGCGCGCTGGTACTGGTCGACGGGTTCCAGGCAATTGGCACGATGCCCATCGATATGCGCGACATCGACTGCGACTTCTATGTCGGCGGTACGCTTAAATATCTGCTGGGGGCTGCGGGAATCGCGTTTCTTTATGCCCGCAGCAGCACGACCGCCGGGCTGCAACCGACCGCGACCGGCTGGTTCGCTCAGGAAGACACGCACGCCATGGACCACACTGCTCACCTGCCTGCGCAGGACGCCAGACGCTTTGAGGGCGGCACGCCACCAATACCCAATGTCTATGCCGCACGCGCGGGCCTGAAGATCATCGCCGAGGTGGGGTTGCCCAATATCGCGCCTCGCATCGCGCGCTTTACGGCGCGCATCGCCGAACAGGCCAATTGGCTGGGCATTCCCATGGCGACGCCTGACGATCCGGCGCAGCGCGGCGCCATGGTTGCGCTGCGCAGTCATGACGCACCGGCAATGGTGACGGCGCTCCACGCGGCTGATATCGTCACATCGTCCCGCGACGGGAATGTGCGGCTGTCGCCGCATTTCTACAACGAAGAGAATGATATTGACCAGGCATTTGAGGTCATTTCCCGGCATCGCACGCTTATGCTCTAGGCGCTGGACGCCGCTCGTCCCCGCGCTTGCGATGCTGCTGTGCGGCTGCGGCCCCGCGGCCGCACCGGCGCCGCTCAATACCCTCTGGACGGTCTATGAGCACGATCTGGCGGGCGCGAAATACATCGATCTGACGCACGCCTTTTCGCCATCCGATCCGCGCGGCACCGGCTTTGGCGCGGAAGTGGTGGCGCCCGCGCGCGCGGCCATCGAACTGCCGGGCTTCATGACGAAGGGCCAGGCGTTCAGCTATGAAGGGCAAGGCGCCGCAATAACGGCGTATACGCTGCCCACCGACCAGATCGGCACGCAACTCGACCCGCCCGCACACGGCAACCCGCTTGGCGCCACCATCAGCGACGTGCCGGCCACGGTTGCCGTTCGACCGCTGGTGGTCATTGACGTATCGGCAAAAACAGCGGCCGATCCCGGCTATATCGCGCAAGTGAGCGATGTCGTGGCGTGGGAGGCCAGGCATGGTCGCATCCCGGCAGGCGCCGTCGTGATGTTCCGCACGGATTGGTCGAAGCGCTGGGGTGATGCAGCGCGCTTCACGGCGCGCCCGTTCCCCGGCATTGCGCTCGACGCGCTCAAGCTGCTGCACCTGGAACGGCACATCCTGTTCCATGGTCATGAACCGCTGGACACTGACGCAACGCCTGATCTCGTCGCCGAGCGCTGGCTGCTCACGCACGATTTTGCGCAGGCCGAAGGGGTGGCCAACCTCGATCAAGTGCCACAAGCTGGCGCGCTGGTGTCAATCGGCTTTGCAAAGCCACTTGGCGGTTCAGGCGGCTTGGCGCGATTTATCGCGATTGCGCCTGCGGATTGGCCACATGGCACAACCATCGCGCAGGCCTCCGGCGCACCGCTTCCGGGCCAGCCAGCGCCGCTGGTGCGCGGGCCCGACAATGTGCTCCGGGCCCGAGCATCGGCAGGGCGCGGGGAGTGAGTTCGGCCGCAACCGATTTTGACGGCTGGATCCGGGGCGGGTTCGTTGCCCACAACACAGCGCTCGAAAACCGCTATTTTGCACAAAGTGACCGGGCACAGGTGGCGGGCGTTGGCGACGACATAAAGGGCATGTTGCGCGACGAGGGCCAGCGGCACATCCACGCACTATGGGCTGAAGGCAATACCGGCGAGGGGTTTGAATGCGCGTTCGACGTGCTCGGCAATGTCGGGCTGTATATGGCGGCACTGCGGCGGCACGAGCTCACCAACCCGGCGCGCGAGGCCCGCTCACCCTTTGCCGAGGCATCGTCGCTGGCGCTGCACGTCGGGGCCTCGATTGGCATGGCGCCGCGTTTTGCAACCGCACATTTGGCGACGCACAACCGGGCGCTGATGGGCGTCCGCAAAAGCTTTACCGCGCTTCCGGACGAATTCTTGTTCATCGACGAAAATGCACGCGCAATATTGTGCTTCCAGCGCGCGGCCGATGCGCTCGTTCGCCTGTTGCCGTTGGGCGTGACCAATCCGGTGGCCGACGTGCAGTTTGCTGCCGCCGCCGATGCGTTGCGCGGCGTGCTCGCCATCACCACCCGGCTGTTCGGCGCGCTTGACGTCGATCGCTTCTTTTTCAGCGTGCGGCCCTATTACAAGCCTTACCGGGTCGGCCGGCGTGAATATCGCGGCGCCAATGCCGGGGATTTTGCCGGGATCAACGAGCTTGACCTGCTGCTTGGGCTCACCCGCGCGAACGACCCAAGTTATGCCGAGCTCCTGGTCGAAAAGATGCTCTTCATGCTCCCTGCTGAGCAAGCGCGGCTGCGCGACTGCATGGCGCACAAGAGCCTGCTCGATGAGTTTCTGGCGCTGGTTGACGATGGCGCCGATCCGGCCGTTTACCGGGCCAATGCGCGCTTGTTTCTGGGTATTGTGCGCTTGTTCGGCGAGACCGCGGCGCTCCACCACGATCAGCTCGTCCGGCGGTTCATCGCGGCGCCCGCTGACGCGCTGCCGGCCGAGCATCGTCAGGGCCTAACGGCAAGTGGCCCGCCGCTCGACGCGCTGCTCCGCTCGCTGGAGGCGCTGCGCGATCAACGGACCGCCCGCGCTGATGGCAATGCGATGACGCGCGCGGCCGACCTTGCGCGGCTCGCCAGCGCGGTCGCGTGAACCCCGCATGGCGGGCGCCGCGCTTGCTCCTTGATCGCGCGATATCGGCATGGGATTCCGGGAATGGCAGTTTGGGCGCTGCCCTTGCCGCCGGCGACGTGCCCCGCAGCATGCCCTCGCTGGCGGCCAGCCGCACCTCGCTGGTCGCGCGCGCCACAAGGGGGCCATCAAATCTTCAACAGTGACAATATCCGGCATGGCCGCGCGGGGCTTTCGGGCGCGGCCCTCAGCGCAATCGTCATGCGGACCAGCCCCGCGAGGACGGCTCCCCCGGGGGCTGGTCACACTAGGTCATGCGATGTCGAACCGGTCGAGGTTCATTACCTTGGCCCAAGCTGCCACAAACGCATCGACAAAGGCACGCTCGGCATCATCGGTCGCGTACGCTTCGGCCAGCGCCCGCAGCTGCGAGTTCGACCCGAAAATGAGGTCCACTCGCGTGCCGGCCCAGGTCTTGGCGCCGGTTGCGCGGTCGTGCGCGACATAGACGCCGTCCTGGTCGGCGGCCGCTTCCCACTTCATCGTCATGCTGGTGCTGAGCAGATTGCGGAAGAAGTCGTTGGTCAGCGTTTCGGGCCGGTCTGTGAATACGCCGAGGTCCGACCCGCCGACATTGGCGTTGAGCGCCCGCATACCGCCGATCAACGCCGTCATTTCCGGCGCCGTAAGCGTGAGGAGTTGTGCCCGGTCCACCAGCAGCTCTTCTGCCGAACGGGTTTGACCGGCACCCATATAGTTGCGGAAGCCATCGACCTTTGGCTCCAATACCGCAAACGAATCGGCGTCGGTGTGCTCAGCCGTTGCATCGGTCCGCCCCGGCGTGAACGGCACGGCCACATCATGGCCAGCCGCCTTGGCCGCCGATTCCACAGCCGCACAGCCGCCGAGCACGATAAGATCAGCCAGCGACACCTTCTTGCCGCCCGCCGCTGATGCGTTGAACGCTGCCTGCACCTCGCCGAGCGTGGCGAGCGCGACTGCAAGTTCTGCGGGCTCGTTGACCGCCCAGTCCTTTTGCGGCGCCAGCCGGATACGCGCGCCATTGGCGCCGCCGCGCTTGTCGGACCCGCGGAACGTGGCCGCCGACGACCAGGCGGTTGCGACCAGACGCGGGATCGACAACCCCGAACCCAGAATCTGCGCCTTCAACGCCGCGATATCGGCCGCGTCGATCAGCGGATGGTCAACGGCCGGCACCGGGTCTTGCCAGAGCCGCGGCTCAGCCGGCACTTCTGCTCCAAGGAACCGCGCAGGTGGGCCCATGTCGCGGTGCGTGAGCTTGTACCACGCCTCCGCAAACGCCTTGGCAAACTGATCGGGGTTTTCGAAAAACCGCCGCGAAATCGGCTCGTAAATCGGGTCCATCCGCAGCGCCATGTCGGCGGTCGACATCATTGGCGCTGTCCGCTTCGACGGATCATGCGCGACGGGCACCGTGGTGGCCGCTGCCGGATCAGTCGGCTTCCACTGGTTGGCACCAGCCGGGCTCTTGGTCAGCTCCCACTCATAGCCGAACAGATTTTCGAAATAGCCATTGTCCCACTTGACCGGGTTGCTCGTCCACGCACCCTCAAGGCCGCTGGTGATGGTGTCGTCCCCGCGCCCCGTGCCATAGCTGTTGAGCCAGCCTTGGCCCTGCGCCTCAATCGGCGCGCCTTCGGGCTCATGGCCGACAAATTGGCTCGGGTCAGCAGCGCCATGGCATTTTCCAAAGGTGTGGCCGCCAGCAACCAGAGCCACCGTTTCCTCGTCGTTCATCGCCATGCGGGCAAAGGTCTCACGGATGTCTCGGGCCGAGGCGAGTGGATCAGGGTTGCCGTTGGGGCCTTCAGGATTGACGTAGATGAGCCCCATTTGCACCGCCGCCAGCGGGTTTTCGAGGGCGCGGTCACCGGAATAGCGCTCGTCGGCGAGCCACTCACCTTCCGGGCCCCAATAAATGTCGTCCTGCGTTTCCCAAACGTCAGCGCGGCCGCCAGCAAAGCCTGCCGTTTCGCCGCCCATCGATTCGATCGCGCAATTGCCGGCGAGAATCATCAGATCCGCCCAGGAGAGCTTGCGGCCATATTTCTGCTTGATTGGCCACAACAGCAGCCGGGCCTTGTCGAGATTGCCATTGTCCGGCCAGCTGTTGAGCGGGGCAAAACGCTGCGTGCCAAAGCCCGCACCGCCGCGGCCATCACTGATCCGGTACGTGCCGGCGCTGTGCCACGCCATGCGGATGAACAGCGGACCGTAATGGCCATAATCGGCAGGCCACCAATCCTGCGAATCGGTCATCAGCGCGAAGATATCGGCCTTCACGGCGGCCAGATCGAGCGACTTGAATTCTGCTGCATAGTCGAAATCGGGTTCCATCGGGTCCGACAGCGGCGAATTCTGGCGCAGGATGCGCAGATCAAGCTGGTTTGGCCACCAAAGCTGGTTGTCCATGCTCCAGACGACCGCGTTCCGGCTGACCTTGCTGCCCATCGGGCACTTGCTTTCGGCGTTCATAACGTCTCCATTCCTTGGCTTTGGGGGGCTTGGTTCGGCCTTTGCTATTCGCGCTCGCGCGCTCGACTGTCCAGTCGCTAATATTGCTTAGAGTGATCGGTTTTCTGCGTTTGTACCGGCGCATCGTTGTCGCGCCCATGCCGGTGTTGTCATCGGCCATCGAGGCCAGATAATCAAGGTGGTGGCAGCCCCGAATGCGCCCTTTGACGCTGCCCGCGACCTCAATCATCCGCCTGCGCAGACGGCCCCTTCCAGCAAGTCGAACTGAGAGAGATCAGGCGACGGCCCGGCAAAATTGGCGAGCGTGACCCCGACCAGCCTGATGCCCTTGTCGAGCGGCAGCAGCGTGCGGAACAGGGCCAGGGCGTGCGCTTCCAGCGTCCGATAATCGCTGACCGGCAGGCTCACCGTGCGGCTGCGCGTCACGATCTGAAAATCGGCGAACTTCACTTTCACCACGACCGTGCGCCCGCGCCCGCCGGTCCTCTCGCACCACTGCCAAACCTCCCGGGCCAAGCGCACCAAGTGCGTTTCAATCGCGGCGGCATCGCGCAAATCCTCGGGGAATGTTGTTTCCGAGCCTGATGACTTGCGCGGCCGGTCCGGCCGCACCTCGCGCGCATCCTCCCCGCGCGCAATCGCATGATACCAGGCGCCTGCCTTGCCGAAATGCGCCTGCAACTCGGCAAGCGACCGCGCCCGCAAGTCCGCGCCCGTCAAAATGCCGAGCCGGTTCATCTTCTCTGCTGTCTTTGGCCCGACGCCGTGGAAGCGCTTGACGGGCATCCCCGCGACATAGGCCTCGCCCGTGCGCGGCGGAATGACGCATTGGCCGTTGGGCTTGTTCTCGTCCGACGCGAGCTTGGCGAGGAATTTGTTGTAAGAGATGCCGGCCGACGCGGTGAGCCCGGTGACAGCCAGAATCCGTTCACGGATTTCACGCGCCGTGTCGGTGGCAGAGCGCAGGCCGCGCCGGTTTTCGGTCACGTCCAGATAGGCCTCATCGAGCGACAGCGGCTCGACGAGCGGCGTATACTCCAAAAAGATCGCCCGGATTTGCAGCGATACCTGTTTGTACACCTCAAAACGCGGCGGCACGAAGATCAGCTGTGGGCATTTCCTGAGCGCGGTGACGGACGGCATTGCGGACCGCACGCCAAATCGCCGCGCCTCATAACTTGCGGCCGCCACCACCCCACGCCCGCTGCCATAACCAACCGCGACCGGTTGCCCGCGCAGCCCAGGCACATCGCGCTGCTCCACCGACGCAAAAAACGCGTCCATGTCGATATGGATGATCTTGCGCGTCACGGGCGCAGAACATGCCGGGAACGCGCGCAGAATTCAAGCGGCGCGTCAGCCCTTCTGGCTCGCGATCCACGCATTGATCTGCGCGTCGAGCACATCAAGCGGTACCGCGCCTTGGCCGAGCACTGCGTCATGAAAGCCGCGCAGGTCGAACTTGGTGCCAAGCGCTTGTTCCGCCCTTGCCCGCAGATCACGGATCTTCAATTCACCGATTTTGTAGCCAAGCGCCTGGCCCGGCCAGCTGATATAGCGGTTGACCTCAGCGTCGATATTCGCGTCCGTCAGCGCTGTGTTATCCTTCATGAAGGCAACCGCCTGCGCCTTGGTCCAGCCCTTGGAATGGATGCCCGTATCGACCACCAGCCGGCACGCGCGCCACATTTCATATGACAGGCGGCCCATTTGCTTTTCGGGCGTGTCGTATATCCCCATCTCGATGCCGAGCCGCTCGGTATAGAGCGCCCAGCCTTCAACAAATGCCGTGAACCCCACCGCATATTTGCGAAACTCAGGGAGCGGCAGCTCCTGTTGCAGCGCGATTTGCAGGTGGTGGCCGGGCACCGCCTCATGCGCGGTCAGCGCGGGTAGCTCCCAGAGCGGGCGCTGGTTGAGCTTTGAGGTGTTGACGAAGTAGTTGCCGGCCAGCCCGGCGGGCGGCGACCCCCCGCTGTAATAGGCGGTCGTCGTGCCTTCTGCGGTTTCCGCCGGAATGGGCTTGATACCATAAGGCAGCCGCGGCAGCCGGCCGAAATATTTGGGCAGCAGCCCGTCATGCCGCTTTGCCTCAAGCGCGGCGACCTGCAGCAATTCCTCCGCTGATTTTGGGTAATATTTCGGGTTGGTGCGCAATTCCGCAATAAACGCCTCGCGGCCGGCAAAACCGGCCTGCTTTGCTACGTCGTCCATCTCGGCGCGGATGCGGGCGACTTCGGACAGGCCGATTTTGTGGATTTCATCGGGCGTCCTGTCGGTCGTCGTCATCTCGCGGACGCGAAACGCATACCAGGCCGCCCCGTTTGGAAGTGCCGACGCGCCGACCGACTTGCGGCAATGCGGCGCATAGTCGTGCACGTAATAATCGTAAAATTTGCGATATTCCGGGTTGAGCACGTCGGTAATGAGCGCTTTTGCACGCGCTTGCAGGGTGGCCCAGTCGCCGACGCTCACATCCGCTGGCCTAGTGCCAAGAAACGGCGCGTAGAAGCGCGATTTTTCCGGCGTCTCCGCAATTACGCCAATGATTGTCTTTTCATAGCCGCCAAGCGCATCGCACGGCTGCACAAAGCCTTGCGCCACGGCATCGCGCGTAATCTTCAGCGCGTCGCCATTTTGCTTTGGGTATTGCGCCAGTCGCGTCAGATAGCTCTCATAATCGGCGCGGGCACGGAATGGCAGGTTGCTGGCCAGTCCGGCAAAACCCTGATGCCACCCATAATAGGTGGTGAACAGCATTTGCCGCTCGCCAAAGCCATTGCCCTCAACCTGCCCGCCAAGCACCCGCGCGAGCACCCCCTTGTTGACTTGCTCAGCAGGCGTCAGCGCCGCGTCGGGAATGGCGCGCAGCCGGTCGAGAAAGCGCTTGGCAGCGGCGGCCTCCCGATCGGCCTCGGCAAGGCTCAGATCAGAGAGTTGCGCATCATAACGCCGCTCGCCAAGCGAGGTGGCCTGTTCAGGGTTTACGGCGAGATACCAGGCCCAATGATCGGCAATGACCCGTGCCAGATCATCGGACGGCGTGGCCATGGCGGGCGTTGCCGCGGCGATGAGTATGGCGATAGCGAGCAGGCGTTTCATGATAATTTCACTCCCCTTGATTGCAGCGACAACGGCGTCACTTCACCTCGGCAAGTAACTCGGCGGCTTCCGCTCCCGCCCAATCGACCCCGCCAGACACGCGCCACAG
>JBJXEC010000116.1:0-6693 GCA_046155125.1 Sphingomonas sp.
ACCGGATGGTCGATACGCAGCGCACCATCCGCAAAGCCGTCCAGCCGGGCCCGCCTGATGACGCCCGCCGCGCCATAGCCCTCCAATCGAAAGCCACCACCAATCGCGGCAGGCCCGGCCCCGCCGATCACCGCTACTGATGGCCCGCCGCCGCCATTGCCGCTGCCAAGCCCGATCCGTTGTTCAGCCACCAGCCGCACCGGCAACCGTGTCGGTCGCCATTCAACCCCAAACGCCGCCTCGCGCCCGGCGCCCGACAACGGCGTCGCGACGCGCGCCACCAGCGACACCCGGCGCGCCTCACCAAGCGCATAGGCGATGCGCACGCCCGCCTGTCCGCCGCCAAGCTGCCCCCCGCGCAAACCCGGATCGACACCATCGCCCGCACGCGCGATGAACCAAGCGCTGCCCGACCACCGGGACACGAAATAGGCCGTGCGATCTGCCGGCAGAATGATTGGCGGCAGAAATGACGGCGCTTGCTGGTCGACCAGCGGCGCCCCGTCCGCTCCCCCAGCCCCGTTCCCCACCGGGACTGCATGGCCCAGTTGCACAAAGCCAAGCGCGGCAAACGCCAGCGTCGCCGCGTCTGCTCGGTAGTGACGGCGCCCGGCGATGGCCAATGGCGCCGGTTCGTTCACGCCGGGCATGCCGCTCCGCGACAGGCCGAGCGACGACAGGCCGAGCGACGGCAGGCCAAGCGGCGGCAGGCCAAGCGGCGGGCCTGCCTGAATAAGCGGCGCCAGGGGCGGCAGGATCGACGGCCCAAAACCGCGCGCCGCTTGCTTTGCCAACGGCGCGCCCGGATTTGGCGACAACACGCCAGCGTCGGCATAGATCATCACGGCACGAAGGCACATCCAGCCGCCGAGCACCATCGCGAGAAACCGCAGTGGCAGGCCCGAGCGCGTCATTCCGTCGACCGGGCCACGGCCATGTCGGCGGGAAAATGGTGCGCGGTCTTCTCCCATGCCACCGCGCGCCCGTGCAACATCGCGACATAGCGCGTCATCGCCCGGCGGGCAGCAAGCAGTGAAATGAGGTTGGCAACCAGCGCGCGCGGAATCGACCACAGCGACTCACGCCAGCCATAACCAAGGCCGGTAAACACCATGCGCATGGCAAGTCGCCAGCCAAGCAGCACAGCGTTCAGGCTCAGTAACCACGCCGGCGCGGGAAGCGGCGCTGGCGCGGTGCCGGTGGCCCGATGCAGCAACCCTGCAAGGGCCCAGCTCACCAGCGCAATATAGGCGGCTGCGAGCACCAGCACCGCAAGCGGGGCGCGCCGGTCACGCATGCGCATCCAGTGCTCGCGCCAGTCGCCCCATGCGCCCCAGCCAATCCGATCCCAGCCGGCAAGCGCAATACCGAGCATCCAGCGAGATTTCTGCCGGACGGCGGCGTCGAGCGTTGCCGGAAAATAGGCGCGAACCGCGACCAGCGGCCCGCCGCGATATTCGCGCACCCGCGCCATCAGACCCGAACCGCCAAGCGCGGAAACAGCCAGCCCGAGCTCATAATCCTCCGTGATGCTGGCCGGATCAAACGGCCCGTCGCCGCGTGCCGCGGCCAACGCATCCAGCGCCTCACGCGCGATCGCGCAGCCGACACCGGCCAGCGGCAGGCCCGCACCCAGCGCCTGGCGCACGACCAGCTGCTTGGCGTGGCTTTCAGCGAACTCATCGCAATAATGACCCGAGACGAGCCGCGACCCGCGATCAACCAGCGGCAGGATGGGCAGTTGCACCAACTGGTGCGGGCCGATCAGCGCGTCGAACACCCGCAATTCGGCCGGGTGGACAACATCTTCAGCGTCATGCAGCACGATCATGCGGGCGACGTTGCCACTGCCGGCCTCCTCACGCAGCAGCGCGGCCCACACCGTATTCAGGCAGGCGGACTTGGTCGTCGGGCCGTCGCTGGACCCGATAACCAGCCGCACCCGGCTGTCGCGCGCCGCGACGTCTGCGACAATCGCAATCGTGGCGGGATCATTGGGATATGTCCCGACATAGATCCGGTAGTCGCGATGCTCGAACCGGGCGAGTGCGGTCTCAAGCATCGCGCCCACCACATCCGCTTCGTCCCAAGCCGCCACGAACACCGCGATGCGCCCCGATTGTTTAGGCACGGGCAACTCGGCAAGGGCGATTGCGCGACCGCGACCGGCGCACCATCGGCGCAGCCAACGCACGCCAAACGCGATGTCGACAGCGAGATCATCGACGCCGCCGATCAGGAATCCGAACGCTGCAAACAGCAATGTTTCGCGCAAGATGTCGTCGACAACCGAAATCATGCCCGAAAATGCCCTCCAACGCCGCCGGCGCTGCTCCAGCGCTTGAAGTCCTATGTTGCGCAACGACCGCCGCGACACAAGCGGGTGATTTGTGCGCATAAAGTGCATTCGAGGCTGGACTCGATTGCTGCGCGCGGCCAAGTCTTGCGGACTAAGCAGCTCGGGGAGGGCATGATGCGGCTGATCACCCAATTCGGGCTGCTTGCCCTTGCCGCCGCGCCCATCGCGGCCGCGGCCGACAACAGCCCGCGGGTGGTTGTCGCGACGCCGGGGATTGGCGACGGCGCGATCGAACGATTCACCTGGCGCTTTAGCGAGCCAATGATTGCACTGGGTGATCCGCGCGCGGCGTCCCCGGTCAAGGGCGATTGTGCGGTTGGCGGCAGCGGGCGCTGGGCCGACCAGCAAACCTATGTCTATGCGTTCGACAAGGGCTTGCCCGGTGGCACACGCTGCAGCTTTGACTTGATCGACGGGTTGACATCGGCGCGCGGTGTCACCGTGACCGGGCAACAACATTTTACCGTCGATGCAGGCGGTCCGGTTGCCCGTTCGGTGCTCGCCGGCGATGGCGGCGAGATCGAGGAAGACCAGGTGTTTCTCGTGGCGGCGAACATGGCGCCCGCGCGCGGCTCAGTTGCCGCTGGCGCCTATTGCGCCGTCGATGGCATTGGCGAGCGGATTCCAGTTGATGTGCTGGACGCAGCGCTTCCGGAAAAGCTGCTGACCGAGCTTGGCACCGAGCACTATGCCACCACAGGCTTTCTCGACCAGGCCGGGCTGCCGACCACGATTCCGGCCGCTGCCGCTGACCGCAAGGCTATGTTGGCCGCTGTGATCGCGCTCAAATGCCACCGCCCGCTGCCCCCTGGTCGCGACATGACGCTGATATGGGGCGCAGGCATAGCCGGCGCGGGCGGCAAGACGGCGGGCGCTGACCAGAAATTCTACTACACGGTGCGCAAGCCCTTCACGGCGCGGTTCGAGTGCACGCGCTCCAATGCGCAGGCAGGGTGCAGCCCGGTCGAGCAGGCCTGGGTTCGCTTTTCGGCGCCCATCCCGTTGGCGCAGGCAAGCGCGATCCGCCTGCAAACCGCCGATGGCAAGCAAATCGCCCCGACAGTCGACGATGCGGCCAAGCGCCGTGCGACCATCAGCGACATCAGTTTCGCGCCGCCGCTGCCCTTTGGAACCGCCGCGAAACTCGCGCTGCCCGCCGGCATCAGGGACGAAAGTGGCCGCCCGCTTGCCAATGCCGAGCGGTTCCCGCTCGACGTCCGTTTTGACGCAGCGCCGCCGCTCGTGAAGTTCGCTGCGACCTTCGGGATATTGGAGGCGCGCGAGGGGGGTGTCCTTCCGGTCACCGTGCGCAACGTGGAGCCCGCGCTTCAGGGCCGCAACCTGAAGGTCGCCGGCCAACGCACGCGTATTGGCGGGACCGACGGCGATGTCATGCGCTGGCTGCGCATGGCCGCGCACGCCGGCGATCGCGACAGCCATGATGAAAAGCGCAGCGGCGAGACGGTGACGATCAACGACACCGGATCCAGACCGATTCTGGCGCCTGGCTCAGGCAGCGCGGTGTCAATCGCGCTCCCCGGCAAGGGCCGTGACTTCGAGGTGGTCGGCATTCCGCTCGCCAAGCCTGGTTTCTATGTCGTGGAGCTGGCCAGCCCGGTGTTGGGGGCCGCGTTGCTCGGGCGCCGCGCGCCGCGCTACGTGGCAAGTGCTGCACTCGTCACCAACATGGCGGTGCACTTCAAATGGGGCCGCGAGACAAGCCTTGCCTGGGTAACGGCGCTCGACAGCGGTAAACCCGTCGGCGGTGCCGATGTGCAAGTGAGCGACAGCTGCACCGGTACAGCGCTCGCCAAGGGCCGAACGGATGGACAAGGCCGGCTGCTGATCGCTCACGGTCTGCCCGCGCCCGAAACCTATGGCTATTGCCCCGATGCCGACCGCGAGGATTCTGGCGACGCGCACCCGCTGATGGTGTCCGCGCGCAAAGGCGGCGACATGAGCTTTACGCTTACAGAGTGGGGAGAGGGCATCCGCCCATATGATTTCGACCTGCCTTATGGCTATGAGGCGCGCGGCGAGATTTTCCACACTGTGTTTGATCGGGCGCTCGTCCGCCAGGGCGAAATCATCAATATGAAGCACGTGTTCCGCCAGCCGGTCGGGCAGGGTTTTGCGCGCGCTGCTGCTTTTACGGGCGTGTTGAAGCTTGTGCACCGTGGCTCGGACACCAGTTTTGAGCTGCCCTTGTCGATCGACACGAAGGGGACGGGCGAAACACGCTGGACGGCGCCCAAAGGCGCGCCGCTTGGTGATTATGATCTGCAAGTGGTGCGCGGCGAGACCTCGACCGATACCGGGCAGTCCTTCCGCATCGACGAATATCGGCTGCCAACGATGCGCGCGAGCGTTACCGGACCAAAGGAGGCGCAGGTCCGGCCGAAATCGATGCCGCTCGACCTGTTCGCGGGGTTCCTGTCGGGCGGGGGTGCGTCCAACCTGCCGGTTGATCTGCGTGTCGCCTGGCTTGCCCGCGGCAGTGCCCCGTCGGGCTATGAAGGCTATAACTTTGGCGGGCGGCCCGTGCGCGAGGGCACTCGCCCGCTGAACGGCGAGGGCGAGGAGGAGCAGACGCCGCTCCCACCCACTCAGTCGCTGCCGCTTACCCTTGGCCGCGACGGCACCGCCCGCACTGGCGTGGATGTGCCACAAAGCCTTGAAAACGCAACCAACATGGTCGTCGAGATGGACTATCAGGATGCCAATGGCGAAGTGCTTACCGCCTCGCGGACCATCCCCATTTTCCCTTCAGCCGTTCAGCTTGGCATGAAGACCGATGGCTGGCTGATGAAGCAGGACGATATGCGGCTGCGCTTCGTGGCGCTGGATGCCGAGGGCAAGCCAATTCGCGGCCAGAAGATTTCAGTCGCGCTCTATTCCCGCGAAATCCTGACCGCGCGGCGGCGGCTGATCGGCGGGTTTTACGCTTATGACAACCAAATGAAGACGGCCAAGCTCGCCGCCGCCTGCACCGCAACCAGCGATGCGCAAGGGCTCGCGCAGTGCGCGCTCAACCCTGGCGTTTCGGGCGAAGTCTATGCGGTCGCCACCACCAGCGACGCGAACGGCAACACCGCGCGCGCGGTGCAATCGGTGTGGCTGGCGGGCGACGACGAATGGTGGTTTGGCGGCGACAATGGCGACCGGATGGATCTGGTGCCGGAGCGCACCGATTATAAAGCGGGCGATATCGCCAAATTCCAGGTGCGCATGCCGTTCCGCCACGCAACCGCGCTGGTGACAGTGGAACGCGAGGGCGTGCTGGCGAGCTTTGTGACCGAGCTCTCTGGCAACAACCCAGTGGTCGAGGTGAAACTGCCCGGTAGCTATGCGCCCGATGTGTTTGTGTCGGTCATGGCAGTCAGGGGCCGGGTGCAACCAGGGTTTTGGGACTGGCTCACCCGCGTCGGCCATGCGCTTGGGCTGGTTGCGGCGCCCGATCCTGCGCCGCCGCCGACCGCGCTCGTTGATCTGAGCAAGCCCGCCTACCGCATCGGTATTGCACGCGTGAATGTTGGATGGGAAGCTAACCGGCTTGGCGTGACCGTGAAGGCTGACCGCGAGCGCTATGCCGCGCGCGACGTGGCGCAGATGGATGTCGCTGTCGTCACCCCCGGTGGCAAGCCCGCAGCAAGCGCCGACGTCGCCTTCGTCGCGGTGGACGAGGCATTGCTGCAGCTCGCGCCCAACCCCAGCTGGGACGTGCTTTCGGCAATGATGGGGGAGCGGTCGCTGAGCGTGCTCACCTCGACCGCGCAGACGCAAGTGGTCGGCAAGCGGCATTTTGGAAAAAAGGCGGTCGCTGCAGGCGGCGGCGGCGGTGCGGGCGATTCGTCTGGCCTCAACCGCGAGAATTTCCAGCCTGTCCTGCTATGGCGCGGGGCCGTGCCGCTCGATGCCCGGGGCCATGCGCGCGTCGCGGTGCCATTGTCGGATGCGCTCTCCGCCTTCAAGCTTGTTGCCATCGCAACCGACGGGGCGAGCCTGTTCGGCACGGGCGACACCAGCATTCGCGCCGCGCAGGATCTGAGCATTTTTGCCGGCATCCCGCCGATTGCCCGCACCGGCGACCAATTCGGCGCGATCTTCACCCTGCGCAATGGCGCTGCCAAGGCGATGACGGTGACCGCCACTGTCGACGTCACCCCGGCCATCGCCAAAGGAAACCCGCTCACCGTGACCATCCCGGCGGGCGGCGCGGTGCCAGTGGTGTGGAATCTCGTCGCGCGCGAAGGGGTCAGCAATCTGCGCTGGCATGTGGCGGCCAAATCGGCAGACGGCAAAGCGGTGGACCAGATCACCGTCGACCAGCAGAT
>JBJXEC010000117.1:0-7269 GCA_046155125.1 Sphingomonas sp.
GCTTACTTGATTTCGACGGTCGCGCCAGCCGCTTCGAGCTGCGCCTTCACCTTCTCGGCTTCGTCCTTCGACACGCCTTCCTTGACGGCCTTTGGCGCCGATTCGACCAGCGTCTTGGCTTCCGTCAGGCCGAGCTGCGTCAGCGCGCGGACTTCCTTGATGACGTTGATCTTTTTGCCGCCGTCACCTGTCAGGATGACGTCGAATTCGGTCTGCTCTTCAACGACAGGGGCTGCTGCGCCGCCGCCGCCCGGTGCTGCAACCGCAACAGCTGCAGCCGCGGATACGCCCCACTTTTCTTCCAGCATCTTCGAAAGCTCGGCGGCTTCGAGGACGGTCAGTTCGCTCAAGCTCTCAACGAGCGCGTTCAGGTCTGCCATGTTCATTCTCCAATTTGGTGGCCCGCAGGCCCCATCAGTTTTTGGTTCAGCAAATAATCATCGAAGCGCCTGAAAAAATCAGGCGTCCACCTTGTCCTTGTCGGCAAAGGCCTGCAGCACGCGCGCCAGCTGCGCCGCCGGTGCCTGCGTGATCGTCGCGAGCTTGGTGGCAGGTGCCACCAACAGGCCCACGATCTTGGCACGCAGTTCATCGAGCGACGGCATGGTGGCAAGCGCCTTCACACCTTCCACGTCGAGGACCGTCGCGCCCATTGCCCCGCCCACGATTTCGAACTTGTCGTTCGTCTTCGCGAATTCCACCACAATCTTTGCGGCGGCCACGGGATCAACAGAGGTAGCAAGACCTACCGGCCCGGTGAGCATGTCGCCCAGCGGGAGATAGTCCGTGCCATCCAGCGCGATCTTGGCAAGCTTGTTCTTCGAGACCTTGTAGCTGGCGCCAGCATCCCGCATCTTGATCCGCAGCGCCGTTGATTGCGCGACGGTCATCCCCAGATTGCGGGTGACAACCACCACGCCAACCTCGGAAAAAGTACGGTTCAGCTCGGCAACCAGCTCGGACTTTTCAGCACGATCCATGCCATTCTCCACGTTTTTGACCCACAGGCGCACAATGCCCATGGGCCGGTTCTAAACGGTGGTACGGGAGGATCCCGCATCACCGGATCCGTTCGATGGGGCATGGGCCGCGCGGCTGACATCAGCAGCGTGACAAGCGCGCGCGGTTCGAAAACCGGCGGACCCGAAAATTCCCTTCCCCGTCTCGGCAGGGCATTAAGGCCGGGCAAACCCCGGCCACCTGCTGTCTCGGACGGCACCCGTGCGCGCGCCAAAGCCCAACGCAACGGGAAGGCGGCTGGTTAGCGTGCGCGCGGCGAATGTCAACAAGAACCGCAACGGCGCCGCGCGCCTACCTTGGGTTGAATGAGGTGTGCTTTACGTAATGCTAACCAAAGCGTGCCAACAGCTATTTGGGTTTTGGTCATCTTGTGCGCCAATACCGGTAAGCATTGGATTGCCGCTCTATGGCACTTGGGGAACGAATGTCGGACACGTTGCCGCTAGCCGGGGTCAATACCGAGCTGTCAGACGCGGTGACGCGCGAACGGATTGCCGAGGCAGGGCGCGGCATTGACCGCACCCGCCTGCCGATCGTCGGGCTGGCCGCGGCCATTGCCTGGAGTGGCATCAAAACGCCGCACATCGGCTTTTTGATCGCGATTGTTCTGGTGCAGGGGGTGGTGTCGCTGCTCGCGTCCTATGCTTTTCCTGACGTTCCAAAATGCCGGGTGAAATATCGCTCGGCCCGCCAGAAATTCATCGCAATTTATGTTTATGCAGCAATTGCATCTTCAAGTTGGGGCGCGCTTATTCTGGCAGCGACCATAGGGGCAGACCCGGGCACACAGGCAGGCTTGCTTGCTGTAGGCATCGGGCTAATCTGCATTGGCGCGGTCACGTTTGCGTCGGTCCCGGTCGCTTCTTATATTTATGTTTTGATGCTGACTGTGATGTGCGAAGTGCAGATCAGCTGCATGGCGCTTCATCTCCCGGTCGTGCTACATGCGTTGCTGGTGTTATTCAGCTTGATGCTGTGCCAGGCCCAGGGACAATCGGGGCGCATGTTCGCGGATCGGCTGATCGCGGCCGCCGGGCAGCGAGAGGCGGAGCGTCGCCGCGCCGATGAACGTCACGCAGCCGCCCAGCAAAAGGCCGAACAGGTGCTACTCCATCAGGCCCAGCAGGATGCCGCCCGTGCGCAAAACGCAGCGGAGAGCCGCGCTGCCATGCTGCGCCTGGCGGCACACTATGAGGCGTCGGTTGCGGCGCTCGCCAGCGACATGGAAGCGGCAGTGACGGTGCTCGCAACTGCGAGCGACAACATCAGCGCGATCAACGAATCGGCCGCGGCCAGGGCGGCGCATGTGCTTGGGCTGGCCGACGGCGCCACGGCACTCGTCCAGTCGGTAGCGGTCTCGGCCGAAGCACTCACTCGGTCTGCCGAGCGCATCTCGATCGAGGCACAGGATCAGGTCGCGATGTGCGGCACGGCCAACGCCAACGCGACAAGCGGCAAGGGCAGCCTGACCGCGCTATCCGCTGAGGCCGACCAGGTGGCCGATATTGTTCGCATGGTCCAAGAACTCGCAGGGCAAACCAATTTGCTGGCCTTGAACGCGACCATCGAGGCGGCGCGCGCAGGCGATGCAGGGCGCGGTTTTGCGATTGTCGCGCAGGAGGTGAAAACGCTTGCCACGCAAACGCACGGTGCTGCTGGCCGCATCGCTGGCATCATGCAGGAAACCATGCGCCGCACCGCTGAGGCTGAACACGTTATGGATGGCATCTTCCTGACCATCGGCAAAAGCAACAGCCGTGCCAATCGCATCGCCGATACGGTTGCCGAGCAGCGCGGCGCCACGCTGGATATTCGCGAAGCATCAGCCAAGACCGCGATCGCGTCGCTCGAGGTGAGCCGTACAGCCGAACAGGTAGCCGATGATGCCCGTGCCGCCGAGGCGCTGGCTGCCCAAATGCGAAACGTGGTTGCTGGCTTGCGCGGCAAGGCGGCGATACTGCGCGACACAAGCGACGCTTTTTTGAAATCGCTGAATACCGCCAGCGCTGCCTGATTGCCGGATAACTGGCCGGCGTGATTGTGCCGCCAGCAAAAAGGGCCGGGAAATCTAACCCCGGCCCTTTGCGTTATTCTTAACGGGTATTGCGTGCCTTGGTCAGGCGCCAGCAACTTCCGCTGTATCGACCCGAACGCCTGCACCCATGGTGGAGCTGATCGCGACCTTCTTCACATATTTGCCCTTGGCGCCCGATGGCTTGGCTTTCACGATTGCATCGACGAGCGCGTCGAAATTGGCACGCAGGTCTTCGGCCGGAAAACTGGCCTTGCCGATGCCCGAATGGATGATGCCGGCCTTTTCGACGCGATATTCGATCTGGCCGCCTTTGGCTGCCTTCACGGCTTCCGCAACGTTCATCGTGACCGTGCCAAGCTTGGGGTTCGGCATCAGGCCCTTGGGGCCAAGCACCTTACCCAAACGGCCAACGACACCCATCATGTCAGGCGTCGCGATACAGCGGTCAAAATCAATGGTGCCGCCCTGCACGATTTCCATCAGGTCTTCGGCGCCAACGACATCTGCACCCGCTTCGCGCGCTTCATCAGCCTTGGCGCCCTTGGCGAACACGCCAACGCGCACCGTTTTGCCGGTGCCCTTGGGCAGCGTAACGACACCGCGTACCATCTGGTCGGCATGGCGGGGATCAACGCCCAGGTTCATCGCGACTTCGATCGTCTCGTCGAACTTGGACGTCGCGTTTGCCTTGGCCAGCGCAATCGCTTCGTTGATGCCGTACAGCTTATCGCGGTCAACGGCGGCGGCCAGCGTCTTTGCTTTTTTGGTCAGCTTGGTCATTGGATCAGCCCTCCACCACTTCGAGGCCCATGGCGCGTGCCGAGCCTTCGATGATGCGGGTCGCCGCCTCGATGTCGTTAGCGTTCAGGTCCTTCATCTTCAGCTGCGCGATTTCGGTCAGCTTTGACCGCGCAATCTTGCCCGCAGAAACCTTGCCCGGTTCCTTGGAACCCGACTTCAGGTTTGCGGCCTTTTTGATGAGGAAGCTGGCCGGCGCCGTCTTCGTCTCGAACGAAAAACTGCGGTCAGCATAGACCGTGATGACGGTCGGGATCGGCATGCCCTTTTCAATCTCGCCAGTGGCGGCATTGAAGGCCTTGCAGAATTCCATGATGTTCACGCCGCGCTGGCCAAGGGCCGGGCCGATTGGCGGGGAGGGGTTTGCAGCGCCGGCTGGCACCTGCAGTTTGATATAGCCGGTAATCTTCTTTGCCATCTACTCACTCTGTAGTTGGGTTAGCGCCCTGCGGCACATCACCCGGTTCAAGTTTAGCGGTTCAAGCGGCTGTGTTACGGCCTCCCGCGGCGTGCTTATCGGCCTGATGACCCACAAGAGCGCGGGCCATAGCGGCTTGTGTGCGCGATGCCAATCCCTAGCGCATGCGGTTTTTGCCGGAAAAGCGCGGCTGCGGGCTAGACGAACTGGAACGCCGCCTGCTCAGCATAAGGGCCGGCGGTGCCAACCAGCGTCGCCTGGCGCATGAACGCGCCGCAATAATCGTTCCATGCCCGAAACTCGTGCATCGGGCTGGCAAATTCGTCAAACAGCAAGATGGTGCCCGGCACGATCCGGTCATTCAGCGTCGCCAGCGCATAGAGCGTCGAGGAATAGAGATCACTGTCATTGTGGATGACAAGCTGACGCCCGCCGGAATGGCTGCCGAGAAAGCCGGGCAGGGTATTCTGGAACAGCCCTTTGATGAAGGTCGCGCGCCGGTCGGTCGTCTGCGGGGTGTCGCCGCCGGTATCAAAATGCCCCTGCGGCAGATATTTGCCCCATTCAGTCGGCAGTCCGGTAAAGGTATCAAACCCGGCGAACCGGCTGTCGGCGTGCCGGTGAATGTCGAGCCAGCGCGCGAATGATTCGCCGCGGTGCACGCCAAATTCCAGATAGTCGATTGCGCGGTCGCCTATCAGCGTTGTCTGGACATGGTCGTAAAGCGCAAAACGATCAGCAAAAACCGGCGCATTCTCGCTGCCCAGCCAGCGGTTCAGCCGAGCGTGCTGATTGAGCATGTCCAAGAGGTCGCTCGGCCGGCGATAAAACAGCGTCGCCAGATCGCGCTTCAGTTTGTCCGAACGCTCCATGCGGCCCCCTTCGCGTCGCCTGCGTTACTTGACGCGTTCAACCTGTTCGAAATCGAGTTCGACAGGTGTTGCGCGGCCGAAAATGGATACCGACACCTTGACCTTCGATTTGTCGAAATCCAGTTCCTCGACCGTGCCGTTAAAGCTTGCAAACGGACCGTCAAGCACCTTCACCGCATCGCCGATTTCGTAATCGACCTTGATCTGCTGCTTGGGATTGGCGGCGGCCTCTTCCTTGGTGGACAGCATGCGCGCGGCCTCGGTTTCGCTGATCGGCTGGGGTTTGCCCATTGAACCCAGGAAACCCGTCACCTTTGGTGTGTTCTTCACCAAGTGATAGACGTCATCGTTCATGTTAAGCTTGGCCAGCACATAGCCGGGCATAAATTTGCGCTCGACCTGAATTTTCTTGCCCCGGCGCGCTTCGGTCACGGTTTCAGTGGGCACTTCGACGGCTTCGACCAGTTGTTCCAGCCCGATGCGGGCAGCCTCCGACAGAATGGAATCCCTAACCTTGCCTTCAAAGCCGGAATAAGCGTGAATGATGTACCAGCGCGCCATGGGTTCTATCTTGCATCCTTGGGTGTCTTGAAAAACATATTCAGTCCTGAAGGGCTTATTTTGCGGCGGAGAGCAGAAGCTTTACGATCGCTTCGAAAATCGAATCCACACTAAAAAAGAACACTGCGAGCATCGTCGTCATAACAACAACCATGATGGCGGTGGTCACGGTTTCGCGCCGTGTCGGCCAGACGACTTTTTTGGTTTCTGCCTGCACTTGGCGGATGAATTCGAGAGGGGTCGTTTTTGCCACTGGACCAACGCTTTCCGTTTTTGTCAAAGCCCCGCTTCCGGGGCAAAGAACCGCCGCCCGGTCCATCAAGAACCGGCCGCGCCTATCCCCATTTTCGGAATAGGGGCAGCATCTAGCGAGCCGTGCGGCAAAAGGCAAGACGGTGCCCCGGCGAGGATCTCCCGAAATGGCGGCTAGGCGCAGAAAAAAAGTAAAAAACTATTTATAAACAATATCTTGAATAACGGCGATACCTCTCAAGAGGCTCCAATATGCCGTTGCGCATTTTTGGCGCTCAGGCACTGCCGATCAACAGCCAGTTGCTGACGGAGGCAGCGTTGTACGTCGATGACATTTGATCGGGATAACCATATGCGTACCCGCCACAACCTTCGTCACATATGTATTCGCGTGCTTGAAGAAGCGGACATCTGCCAGAGCGCCTACATTATCGAAAACTTTACGGACGACAGCTCAAGGACAACATCGACGCGTCGGCGGCCAATGTTCGCAAAGCAAAGCCGCAACCGATTGTCGCTCGCAGAAAGGTCACGAAGCCCGCGACGTGACGCGCGGTGCTCGCCTTTGGCGTTGCGCCAAAAACTGGCTGCGCTATAGGCAACCCTGTCGCGGGCGTGGTGGAACTGGTAGACGCGCTGGATTCAAAATCCAGTTCCGAGAGGAGTGTGGGTTCGATTCCCACCGCCCGCACCATCCGATTTTGCAGGTTCCGCAAAGCCCACCGCACGGGGGCTGGAACCTGCATCAGTGGAGCGCTCTGGGCTGGACGGCCCGCGCTCCGCTGCGCGAAATGACAACCGGAGGATGTTGTCATGCTGGCACTTGGCAGACCATCCGGGATGCAGCCATCGCCACAAATCGACTGCGCGAAGCGTCATTCCGCCTTCACTGATAGGTAGGCTGTCGCATTACCGATCCTTAGAGCGGTTTTCGATCATGCTGCATCGTAGCCGCAGGCTTTGAAGTAATTGGCGCATTCCTGTGGGGTGTAAAGTCCGAGGATGCGACCGATGGCGTCCCACAGGCCGTGGATGGTTCGCTCGGCGGCTTTGCGCAGGTGCGCTTTGAGCTTGGAGAACGCCTTTTCGATCGGGTTGAAGTCGGGGCTATAGGGCGGGAGGAACAGGAGCATCGCGCCGACCGCCTCGATGGCCTCGCGCACCTCGTTGCCCTTGTGGCTCGACAGATTGTCCATGACGACGACGTCGCCGGGACCGATCTCAGGCACGAGCACCTGGCGAACATAGGCGGTGAAGGCGTCGCGGTTGATCGGCCCGTCAAGCACCATCGGCGCGACCATGCCGGTGTTGCG
>JBJXEC010000118.1:0-9909 GCA_046155125.1 Sphingomonas sp.
TCCCCTTCCGATCGCTCTTCCTCTTTCCAACCTGTTCTATTGTGCCCGGGGGCGCAGTGTCGCGGCTCATGGTGCGCCGCAATTTTCCACGCCGGAGGTAGACTGGTCGGTGCATGGGGTGAGCGAGATTTTCACGCGGGTCATCGGCGTTCTCCAGATTCGCAAACGTGTCGGCGGCAGTTGGGGATCACGAACGGGTTCGCTGTGGCGGCGTTGACGCAAAAAGCGCTCTCGATGTTTGACGCATGCAAATCTGATCACGCTGGTGATTCGATCCAGGCCTTTGACCCTGCACGCCCTGTCCTTAAGCCGGACGCATGCGCGGCTACTCTTTGACCCATGCCGGTATCAGAATCTGACCATGATTCCGGGGCAGGTTGTGACGTCCCCCCTGTTTTTTCATCCAGTTTGAGTGAGAGTTTTCCGGCCTTGAGAAGCCTACGGGCAAGGAGCTGGTACATGAAGAAGTCGAAGTACACGGACGAGCAGATCGCGTTCGCATTGAAGCAGGCGGAGACTGGCACGCCGGTGGCCGAGGTGATCCGCCGGATGGGCATTTCGGAGCAGACGTTCTACCGCTGAAAGAAGGTCTATGGCGGGCTCGGAGTTGGAGAGCTGCGGCGCCTGAAGTTGCTCGAGGAGGAGAACCGCAAGCTCAAGCAGCTGGTCGCGGACCTCAGTCTGGACAAGCATATTCTGCAGGATGTTCTGTCAAAAAAGCTCTGACGCCTGGGCGGCGGCGCGAGATCGTCGCGCTCGTCCAGGCGTCCCATGGTGTCAGCGAGCGGCGCAGTTGCCTTGCGCTCGGCGTGGATCGGTCGTCGGTGCGGTATGTGTCGCACCGGCCCGACAAGGCGCCGCTGGTGCTGCGCATCCGCGATCTGGCGGCGACGCGGACGCGATACGGTTACTTCAGGATCTACATCCTGCTTCGCCGGGAAGGATGGTTCGTGAACCACAAGCATGTTTACCGCCTCTACCGGAATGATGGTCTGAGCCTTCGGCTCAAGAGGCCCAGGCGCAACGTCAGCGCCGCCAACCGCGAACGGCAACCTGGAGCGCTGGCGGCGAACGAGATGTGGTCGATGGACTTTGTCTCCGATGCGCTGTTCGACGGTCGTAGGCTACGCGCGCTGACGGTGGTCGATGCGTTCACCCGCGAGGCGCTGGCGATCGATGTCGATCAGGGCATCAAGGGTGAACAGGTGGTCGAGGCGATGACACGGATCGCGCTGTCGCGCGGGGCGCCCAAGACCATCCGGGTTGATAACGGTCCCGAGTTCATCTCGAAAGCGCTCGACCGTTGGGCATATGAGAACGGGGTCACGCTCGACTTCAGCAGGCCGGGCAAGCCGACGGACAATGCGTTCGTCGAATCGTTCAACGGCCGCCTGCGGGACGAATGCCTGAACACGCATTGGTTCCTGTCGCTGGAAGACGCCCGAGCCAAGATCGAAGCCTGGCGGCGGGACTATAATGAGAGCCGTCCTCACACGTCGCTTGGCTGGCTGACGCCGATCGAATATGCTGCGGCCACGGCTGTCAAAGCAACCGAATGAACGCCGGATACTCACCCTCGACCCGGATGAGAAACCGGGGGACCCTCAAACAACGGTCCGTCTCTGGTTGCAGCTGGATGAAAGACGGGGGTCACGTCACATGGCGACCAACGGAGGATCAATGCCGGCACTTGTTCTGAACCGTGTCACCAAGAATTTTGGGGACAAGCGCGCGGTCGACGACCTCAGTTTTGCGGTGCCGGACGGGCAGATATTTGGCTTCCTTGGTGGCAATGGCGCGGGCAAGACCACGTCGCTGCGTATGGTGCTCGACATCATCCGGCCTGACAGCGGTAGCATTGAGGTGCTCGGCCGGGCGCCGGGCCGTGAAAATGCCCGCGAGCTTGGCTTTCTGCCCGAGGAGCGCGGGCTGTATCGCAGCATGACGGCGCTGGACACCATTGCCTATTTCGGCCGGCTCAAGGGGATGAGCGCGGCCGATGCCCGGCAACAGGGTAGCGCGCTGCTTGACCGGTTCGGGCTGGGCGCGGAGGCCAAGACCAAGGTCGAAAAACTCTCCAAGGGCATGGCCCAAAAGGTGCAGCTGGCGACCGCAATTGTGAACGCGCCGCGCCTTGTGATCCTTGACGAGCCGTTTTCCGGGCTCGATCCGGTCAATCAGACGCTCTTGGAAGATGAGGTGCTTCGGCTCGCACGCACCGGCGCCACCGTGATCTTCTCCACCCATGTCATGCAACATGCCGAGCGCCTGTGCGACCGGCTGCTGCTCATCGCGCGCGGCAAGAAAGTGTTTGAAGGGACGCAGGACGAAGCGCGGGGGGCGCTTCCTGCCCGCCTGAGCATCGTGTCGCGCCACTCCCCGCTCGGCGCGACAGGCGTCGCCCATGCCGAACCCGAGGGGACGGCGGATGCCGGTGGCTGGCAGCGCTGGCGGGTGCAGCTCGCGCCGGGCAGCGACGCGGGCGGGGTGCTGGAGGCGTTCACGCAATCCGGCTTTGCGCTACGTCAGTTCGACGAGCGGCGGCCGAGCCTGCACGATGCTTTCATCCACCTTGTCGGCCCGCAGGAGATACCGGCATGATCGCGCACATCTGGATGGTCGCCGCCCGCGAATATCGCCAGATTGCGGCGACGCGCAGCTTTTGGATCACGCTGCTTTTCCTGCCGCTTGCGCTGGCGATGGGGCCAATCGCGCAGCGTCTGTTCGACAAGGGCGATACCGAGCGCGTGATGGTGATCGACCCGACCGGGCGCGAGGGTGCGGCAATCAAGGCGCGCATCGAGCAAGATGAGCAGCGGCGCGTGCTGGTCGCGCTGTCGCGCTACGCACAGCGACATGGTCTCGACAAGGCCGACCCCAAGGCGTTGTGGGCGCAGCATGACCGGATCTATAGCAACGCTGATCTTGCCGCATTTGCTGCATCGGGCGGGGTAGCCGCGACAGCGGCGACAATGCAGCGCGCGGCCCCGGCCGGCACGCCAGCGTTTGAAAAGCCAGAACCCTGGTACGAGATCGTAGCGACACCGCCCTCCCTTGCTGCTGCCGCACCGGGCGGGCTTGACCGGCTTCTGGAGCCGCTGCTGCGCCCCAAGGACAAGGACGCGACGAGGCCAGTTGACTATGCGCTGTATGTCCCAGCTGATTTCGGCAAGGGGCAAGCGCCGGTTCGGCTCTGGTCGAAGGACAGGCCAAAAGAAGGGTTCATTACCCTGGTCCAATCGGTGCTGACGGCCGATCTGCGCACCGGATTTCTACAGGGCTCGGGGTTGACGGCGGCGCAGGCAGAGGCCGCCCAGACGATCGTGCCGCCGATTGCGATCACCACGCCGCCGCCGGGCGGTGGGCGAGAGCGCGTCATCATCCGGTCGATCCTGCCGCTCGGCGTTGCCTATATCCTGATGATGGCGCTGACGCTATCGGGGAGCTGGATGTTGCAAGGGGTGGTCGAAGAGCGCTCCAACAAGCTCATCGAGACCGTGCTGGCCTGTATCAGCCCCAACGAACTGATGTACGGCAAGCTGGTCGGCACTGTCGCCATCGGTCTGACGATGGTGCTTGTCTGGGTGCTGTGCGGCGTCGGCGCCGCCTTTTTCACCAAAGGCGCGATTGCCGATGTGTTGCGGCCAGCGCTTGCCGCGCTCAATTCGCCGGTCACAATAACCGCGATGCTGTTCTACTTTATTGCGGGCTACATCATGATTTCGATGATCTTCCTGGCGCTTGGCGCGATGAGCGATTCGATGCGGGAGGCGCAAGCCTATCTGACGCCGGTGATTCTCGGCATCATGATGCCGTTCATTCTGCTTGCACAAGCCATTTTGCAGGACACTGGCAGCGCGGCGGTGGCGGTGATGACGTGGATTCCCATCTACACGCCGTTCACGATGCTGGCGCGGCTGGGTGCCGGTGTGCCGGTGTGGGAGCTGCTGGCGACGGCCGTGATGCTGGTTGCATTCATCACGGTTGAAATGGTGCTGCTCGGTCGGGTGTTTCGCGCAAGCCTGCTTGCATTGGGGCAAAAGCCGAGCCTTGCCAGGTTGCGCCAGTTGATCGGCGGCCGGGAGGCCTAATCCCGTGCGGCGCGGATCGCGGCGGCCGTGACAAAGGGCGCGCCGGCGACCAGCAGCAGCGTGACCGCGCCCAGCAGCTTTAGCGCGCCCTGCCCGCCCTCGATCGAGCCTGCGCCGAAGATGAGCAGCGGGACCGCGAGCGGCAGCATCAACAGCCCGGCGACCGCCCCCGCGCCGCGCAATCCAGCGACGAGCGCGCCGGTCGCAACGGCAAGCGCGGCCAGCCCCGGCGTGCCGATCAGCAACCCAAGCTCGATCCGGGCGAGGATATCGGGCGCGATCCCCAGCAAAAGGCTCGCCACGACAGCAGCAAGCATCAGCGGCGGGCCAAAGCTCAGCCAGTGCGCAACCATCTTCGCCGCGGCAACCTCCACCATGCCGGTGCCGCGCACCGCCAGCTGATCGAGCACGCCTGCCTGCGCATCGGGCGCGATGAGCCGCTCGACCGGGAGCAGCGCTGCCAGCAGGGCGGCGGCCCAGATCACCCCGCCACCGATTCGCGCGAGCAGCGCCTGATCTGGCCCGATGCCAAACGGGAACAGCAACGTTGCGAGCAGGAAAAACGCGATCGGCAGCGTCGCGCCTCCGCCCGCCCAGGCGCGCCTGACGTCGCGCAGGATGAGCGCGGCGATCACGCGTCGGCCATCCCGGCGAGCGCCATCACTTGCGCGCCCGGCAGCGCGAGCGGCAAATGGGTTGCGGTAATCACCGCGCCGCCCAGCGCCCGATGCGCGGCGATAATGCCCTCCAGTTGCGCAACCGAAGCAGTGTCGAGCCCGTTCGCTGGCTCATCGAGCAGCCATATGGGCGCATCGGCGGCGATGAGCGGCGCAAGCGCTGCCCGGCGCCGTTGCCCGGTTGACAGCATCCGCACCGGCACGCGCGCGGCATGGCCAAGCGACACCGCCTCCAGCGCCGCTGCGACTGCCCCCCCGGCTTGTGCCACACCGTCAATCCGAGCCCAAAAAGCAACCGCCTCGGTCAGCGGCAGCTCAGGGTCGAGCGCGTGGGCCTCAGCCAGCAGCGCGCGTTTGGCGTCCCCCGTCACGCGCCCGGCCTGGGGCAGCAGCAGCCCGGCGGCGATGCGGATCATGCTCGATTTGCCGACGCCATTGGGGCCGCTCACCACAAGCGCGTCGCCCGGCGCCAGCGCAAAGCTCATGCCGTCGAATAACAGCCGTCCGCCGCGTGTACACGCAACGTCCTCAAACGCGATCAGCCCCACGGCATGCGCCCGGCCATATCAACTAAAATCGGCGCTTGCCCCACCATCCCCCAACCCATAGGCATACCGCTGGACCTACGGCAAGAGAGGCGCGCCATGATTGAACCGCTGAGCGAAGCCGAGCGCGCCGAGGCGCTCGATGGGCTGCCCGACTGGGACTATGACGAAGCACGCGACGCCATTACCCGCAGCTTTGTCTTTGCCGATTTCGTCGAGGCGTTCGGCTTCATGGCGCAGGTCGCGCTGCTTGCGGAAAAAGCGGATCACCACCCCGAATGGTCGAATGTGTGGAACCGGGTGGAAATCCTGCTGACCACCCATGACGCGGGCGGGCTGTCCCCCCGCGACATCGAGCTTGCCGGGGCGATTGACGGGCTGGCGGAGGGCGCCGGCGCCTAGTCGCGCGCGCTGAACGCGCCGCCACCGCGCAGCTGCTTGCGCAGGCGCCCCGGCATCCACCGGGCGGCAAAGGCGAGCCGCTTGGCGGTCTTGCCGACGATCGTGTGGACCCGGTCACCGTGCACGGCATCCCACACCGCTTGCGCGACCTGCTCAACGGGCGTCAGTTCCAGCCCGGCCGCGCGCACCGCTTCACGCACATTCTGGTTGGAACCCGCAACGCCTGCATTCAGCAGCGGGGTGTCGATAAAACTCGGCATGATCGAGCGCACTTTCACGCCCGCTGCCGCCCATTCGCCGTCGAGCGATTCGGTAAGGCCGCGCACTGCGAATTTGGTGGCCGCATAAACGCCGATGTTCGGCCCGCCATAAATCCCGGCAGCAGAGGCGGTATTGACGAGACACGCACCCGGCGCCCGCTCCAGATAGGCAAAGCCGATTTTGGCGCCGTTCACCACACCCATCAGGTTGATCGCGATCACCCGGTCGATCTCATCAAAGCTGTTTTGCGCAAGCGGGCCGCCGGCCGCGATCCCGGCATTGTTGAACAGCACGTCAAGCGCGCCGCCGCTCGTTTGCGTGAAACTGTCGAGCGCGGCGGCCCAACCCTCACGGTCGCGCACGTCCATCTGATAGGTTTCGGTCATGCCTGCGGGCAGCATTGCCTTGGTCGCGGCAAGCCCGGCCGCGTTCACGTCTGCCAGCCCCACACGCCAGCCGCGCGCGGCAAAAAGCACGGCCGTCGCCTGGCCTATCCCTGAGCCGCCGCCGGTGATGAAGATGGATTTGCCCATGGGGGTAGCTGCCGATCGCTGGTGTTTGACGTTAGCGCCCTCATCCCCCATCACCGACAGCGATGCTACAAGAATCGCGCAAGACAGGACCGTCGGTCGCCTTTGACGGGGTGACCAAGCGCTACACGGCATCGACCGCGATTGCCGTTGACAACGTGACCGTCAGGATTGGCGCAAGCACGTTTGTGGCGCTGGTGGGCAGCTCGGGCTCGGGCAAGTCGACGCTGCTGAAAATGATCAATCGGCTGGTCGAGCCGAGCGCGGGCCGCGTGCTGATCGACGGTGCCGATATAGAGGCCGAGGAAGTGCATCAGTTGCGGCGGCGCATTGGCTATGTGTTCCAGAATATAGGCCTGTTCCCGCACCTGACGGTTGCCGAAAATATCGCGATTGGCCTGAAGATCGATGGGCGGCGCGGCAATGGTGCACGCGTGGCCGAACTGCTCGATCTGGTCGATTTGCCGCGTGATTTTGCCGGCCGCGCGCCTGACGAACTCTCTGGCGGCCAGCGTCAGCGGGTCGGTGTGGCGCGTGCGCTGGCGACCGAGCCCGGGCTGATGCTGATGGACGAGCCGTTCGGCGCGCTTGATCCCGTAACCCGCGATCAGCTTGGCGAGGCGATCCGGCGGCTGCACGACCGGCTGGGGCTGACGACGATCATGGTCACGCATGACATGGCCGAAGCGTTGCTCTTGGCCGACCGGGTGCTGGTGATGGACGCTGGCCGCGTCGTTGCGGATTGCACACCTGCACAGCTGATTGCGGGCAAAGGCGGGGCCGAGGCGGCGGCGCTCGTCGCGGTGCCGCGCGAACAGGCGCGCAGGTTGCGCGCGCTTGAGGATCAGGCGGCGGGCAGCGCGCATGAATAGCCCGTTCTTCGGCGCCATGGCGCGCGTGCCGGATCTGCTGGCCGCGCATGTGTTGCTCGCGGCGGCATCGCTGGTTTTGGGCCTCGTCATCAGCCTGCCGCTCGCCATCTGGTCGGCCAGGCGACCGCTGGTGGCGCGCGGCGCGCTGGGCTTTGCCAGCCTGGTGCAGACCATTCCGAGTCTTGCGCTGCTGGCGCTGTTCTACCCGCTGCTGCTCAGCCTGTCGGCACTGGTTGGCGGCCGGATTCCCGCGCTCGGCTTTTTGCCCTCGCTGCTCGCGCTCACGCTCTACGCGCTGCTCCCGATCCTGCGAAACGGCGTGACGGGCCTCAACGGCCTTGATCCGGCCGTGATCGAGGCCGCGGACGGGGTCGGCATGACGGCGTGGCAAAAGCTGCTGCTGGTCGAGGCGCCGCTTGTCTCGCCCGTGGTGATGGCGGGCATCCGCACCGCCGCTGTCTGGACGATTGGCGCGGCGACGCTTTCCACAACGGTTGGCCAGCCAAGCCTTGGCGACATGATCTTTGCTGGCCTCCAGACGCAGAACTGGGCGCTGGTGCTCGCCGGGTGTCTGACGGCGGCAGGGCTTGCGCTGCTGGTCGACGCGCTGCTGGGCGTGGTTGAACACGGCATCGCCAACCGCAAGCGCGCGCGTTCGTTGCTTGCGCTCGGTGTGCTTGCGGTCGGCATCTTGCTGGCGCTCGCCCCGATGCTTCCGACTGGTAAAAAATCGGTGGTGGTCGGCGCCAAGGGTTTTTCGGAGCAATATATTCTTGCGCGCCTGCTTGGCCACCGGCTTGAGGCGGCGGGCTACCGGGTTAGCTACCGCGAGGGGCTTGGTTCTGCCGTGGTGTTCGGCGCGCTCGCGGGCGGCGACATCGACGTATATGTCGATTATTCAGGCACGATCTTTACCAATGAGATGAAGCGCACCGACGTGCCATCGCGCGCGCAAATCGTGGCGCGGGTGGCCGATTGGGCGCAAAAGACGCACCATATTCGCCAGCTGGGTGCGCTGGGCTTTGAAAATGCCTATGCATTTGCGATGAACGGCGTTGAGGCACGGCGGCGCCGCATCACTTCGCTCAACGACCTGGTCGGGCAGGCGCCGGACTTGAATTTTGGGTCCGACCTCGAATTTCTGGAGCGGCCGGAATGGGCCGCGATCAAGCGGGCCTATCCACTGCAATTCAAGAGCGCGCAGGCCTATAACCCGACTTTCATGTACCGCGCGATCGAGAGCGGGCGGGCTGACATCATCTCCGCCTTTTCATCCGACGGGCGGATCGCGGCGCAAAAGCTTACCGTGCTTGCCGATCCCAAAGGCGCGATCCCCGGCTATGACGCGGTGCTGCTCGTCGGCCCGCGCCATGCCGCCGATGCCGGCTTCATCGCCGCGCTCGCTCCGCTGGTTGGGCACATCCCCGTCGAGCTGATGCGCGAGGCCAATTACATGGTCGATCGCGACACGAACAAGGCCTCGCCCGAAGAAGCCGCGCGGTGGCTTGAGGCAAGACTGGGTAAGTAAGGAGGACTGCCAAAAATCGCGGAAAAGCAAATCCCGGCGGCGGGCCTATGTGTCAGCATTATCGAATTTCCTAACCTCGACGGTGCTTTCATCGAAGTTATCGAGCAAGCGTGCGTTGATACCCATTTTGCCCAAGTCTTCACCGAGAGACTGCCAGTGCGTACCGCAGCCGCAAACGGGACAGTGGTGGATGCCGATCATGCGATCGCCCCAGATATACGCTGTCGTCTTGCCTGAAATCTTTACCTGATCCGGCGGAAAATAGGCAACCCGCCATGCGGTGCGGCGGCAGAGCGAACAGTTGCAGTCAGCAACCCATGCAGGCGTGCTGGGCAGGCTTATCCGCACATTGCCGCAGTGACAGCTTCCCTGAACGCTCATGACCACCCCGATATTGGGATTTCCGGCAAGCGGCAATCGGCAGCGATAGACGCGCCGTCACCGGGCCTTCAACCGCCCACCGCCTGATCAAACGCCGCCACGATGGCTGTCGCCCGTGCGCCCACATCGGCGGCGGAGCGGCCGGGGGAGTAAAGATCGCTGCCGAGCCCAAAGCCATCGGCACCCGCGGCGACCCATTCGGCGATATTGGCGGGGCCAACGCCGCCGACCGCAAGCACCGGCACAGCCTTGGGCAACACGGCCTTCAGCGCCTTGATATGCGCTGGGCCATAGGTGCTCGCCGGAAATAGTTTCAGCCCGCTGGCGCCTGCCTCGATTGCGGCAAAGGCTTCGGTTGCAGTCGCAAAGCCAGGCAGTGTCGTCATACCAAGCGCGGCGCTGCGCGCGATGACATGGGGGTTGGTGTTGGGCGTCACGATCAGCCGCCCGCCGGCCGCGTGCACCGCCTCGACATCGGCTACCTGCAGCACCGTGCCCGCCCCGCACAGTGCCCGCCCGCCCATCATGTCGGCGAGGCGTCCGATGCTCTCGAGCGGATCGGGCGAGTTGAGCGGTACCTCGATCTGCGTGATGCCGGCTGCCAGAATCGCCTCGGCAATGG
>JBJXEC010000119.1:0-4137 GCA_046155125.1 Sphingomonas sp.
CAGATCGAACCCGAGCTGCAACGGATCGCCGACATGCGGATGGAAATCTCCGGGCAGGTGACAGCGGTTGGCGAAGCCATGCGCGGCGATGCGAGCTACTGGGCTGTGCCTGATTGATGGGTCTGGAATCGGCCTTGTGGGAAGCAACCCGTCCGGCGTTTCGGGTTCGCTATCTCCATGACCCTGCCAGCACGCCGCGCGTTCCGCTCTATGCCAGTTACGGCTTTGCCACCGGCCCGACAGCGCGGGCCAAACTCGCACGGATTGTCCGCAAGGCACCCGAGGTCGTAGTCAAGGTCACAGGTCGGCAACGGGGTGGTGTCCACGTCAAAGCCCATCTTGAGTATATCGGGCGCAAGGGCGAAGTGGACATCGAAACCCGCGACGGCGAAATCCTGACAACCAAGGAAGAGGTTGCCGAACGCGCGGCAGAGTGGAGCGACACCCTCCAATGGCGGTCGCGGCCTACGGTGTCATCGGTATCGCTGATCTTCTCGATGCCCGAAGGCACCGACCCCGACAAAGTGCTGGGAGCCGTCCGCGCGCTGGTCCATGCCGAACTGAGCGACAATCACGATTATGTCTTGGCCCTCCATACCGATACGCCGCGCCCCCATGTTCATCTGACGGTGCAGGCCGAGGGGCTAGATCGCACACGGTTCAATCCGCGTCCGATACAACTCAATCGCTTCCGTGAACGCTTTGCCCGAGAGCTGCGAGCGCGAGGCGTGGCTGCCGAAGCAACGCCGAGACGAGCGCGAGGACAAGGTATTGCAGGGTCGAGCATGGCGTTGGTGAAATTGCGGGCGCGGCTACGAACCGAAGGGAGCCGCCAGATCACCCAATCAGACCGCCGCACCAACGAGCAGGCCATCGCCGTCGCCAAGGGCGAGGATAAATTGCCGCCGTTCATCGCAGTCGGCACATTTCGCTGGCGCGAGATACGCCGTGCCTATCAACAAACCGCCGATGCGCTGGACGCTACCGGGCAAGCCGACGACAGGGAGCTTGCCAAGGATGTTCGCACGTTCCTCGACAAGCATCAGGGGATGAATGCTACACCCGAAGTTTTTGCGGCACACCATGCCCGGATAATCGCGGCTGACCAAAGCAAGGTGGCTAAGCCCGCACCCGATCGACCGCCCACCGACCGAGGGCGCGGACGGTGAGAGGATAAGATAGTCCGCTGCCGGATTTACCTATGCCCGACCAACATCCACACGGCCATTGCGATCATCATCAGGTTCTCGGTCAGCGAAATGAAGCCCAACGGCACATTGCTGTCACCACCGACACAGGCGCATTTGAGTTCGCGTTTGTCGATATATACCGCTTTGAACACCGACACAGCACCTATCGTGCCGATAAACAGCGCAACCGGTATCGAAAGCCAGTTCAGCGCCCCCGCGACCATCAACACACCCGCCAGACCTTCGGCAAAGGGATAGATCGTGCCATAGGGTATCCATCGTTTGGCGAGCAGGTCGTAATTGAGAAACATCGTCGAGAATTTCTCAACATTTTGAAGTTTCAGCAGCGCCAATACGACCATCGAAAACGCAATGAACCATTCAGCGGCACGTATTGTCAAAAGCTGCCCAGTCACCGCGTAGCTTGCAGCCAGGGCCATCGCCGCTGTCATGCCGAACAGCACAACAACAGGTCGGTAGCTGGTCGCGCTGGGCTCGGCGACGGGCTTGCCGAAGAAGCGGCGCAGATCGTCATATCCGCCTATCCGCTCACCGCCGATAAATGTCTGCGGTGTGGTTTTGACCTCATGTTTGGCTTTGAATGCGTCGGTTTCTTCGCGCGTCGTCAGATGGTGATCCTCGACCTCATATCCCTGTCGGCGAAGCAGGTCTTTGGCCTTCAGTCCGTAGGGGCAGGTATGGTCGGGCATGACCATGCGATAAAGTGTTGCGGTGCGGGTGGGCTGGTTTGTCATGATGTTTTTTCTTTCGGATCAGAGTGTCGCACCCTATATAGCTTCCGTACTATAGTACGGAGTCAAGCGATGAACGACATGACAATTGGGCGGCTGGCACAAACAGGCGGTGTGGGCGTGGAAACCGTGCGTTTCTATCAGCGGCGCGGGCTTTTGCCGGTGCCACCCCGAAGCGGATCTGGCATCAACGGCGGCATCCGCCGCTACGGCCCAGACGAGACACAGCGGCTGCGTTTTATCAAAGCGGCGCAGAGTGCGGGCTTCTCGCTTGAAGAGATCAAGCGGTTGCTCGACCTTGATGCGAGCGCTGACCGGGCGCAGGTGCGTGTGTTGGCGCGCGAGCGGATATCGGCGCTCGATGCGCGCATTGCTGAATTGCAGAGAGCAAAAAAAGCGCTGTCGCATCTTGCCGACGCATGTTCGGCGGGCAACGAAGGCCCATGCCCGATCATCGCTTCGTTTGAAGCTGTCGCTGCACGCTGATTGCCAGATCATAGCGACGGATCAAGCGTGCCGAGCCATGCAACGATTGCAAGCACAGCGATGCCAAGGAGGAGTTCTGCACCAAGGCTGGTTCGGACAGCAGTCAGTGAGGGCGATGCGATCAATCGGGGCGTGAGCCAAAGGCGGTTCGCAGCGGCAGCCGCAAGCATGGCCGCGAACAAACCGATTTTCGTCAACAATAGACGTCCATAGGTCGTTTCCAGAAGCGTTGGCAGCGCATTCGCTCCAACGATGAAAAGCGTATTGGCGATCCCGGTTGCGAGTAGCACCGCGACAAAGACAGTGCCGACGCCCGCGAACCGCTCAAGGCTGACAGCCAAATCACCCGACGAGGCTTTTGATAGCGTCGCGGCCCACAAAAACGCTGCGAGCGCACCGATCCAGCCAAGCCCGGCAAGCAAATGCAAGGCATTGCCGGTGAGATGGAGCCAGCCAAGTGCATCATCTGTCATTGCGCCGTGGCCGTTCCACGACAGCGACACGACGGCAATGACGGCAAACAGGATGGGGTAGAAGCGCTTTGTGCTGTTCAAGGCCAAGGCAACCACCGCCAGCAGCGCGGTAATCCTAGCAACCGCCGCCCAACCCATCGCCGTTTCGGTGAGCAACATTTTCAGCGTGGGTATATCGAAAAATGACGCGCTATCGGAAAATGACGCAGCCAGCCTAAGCATCGTCACTGTGGTCAACACTATACCAACTTCTGCAAATACTGTCGTCGCCAAACGCACATACCGCGTCCACGACACTGCAAACAGCAACATGCCGAGCAGCAATGCGCTGTCGAGGTAAACCAGCAGGCGAAGAGCAATGCCTGCCGGTTCCATATTACTTGACCGTAAAGCTGTAGTTGCCTGTCATCTTGTGCATGTCAGCTCCAGCAGCCGTCCAAACGACCTTGTATTTGCCAGCGGATAGCGCGCGTTTCGGCATAAGCGTTACTGACTTACCGTCCTTACCGAGCTGCGATGTGGCGGCAATTTTCATCGGCGCATGGTCAGCCATCGTGCCGTGATCCATTTTACCGCCTGCCATCTTGCTGTGATCCATGCCGCCGTCATGCGACATGCCCTTGGCCATTCCGGTCATAAACAGTTCGACCTTCACGGTAGGACCAGTCAATTTCTCGTTGAACGTCAGGGTGATCTTTGCCGGTTTGGCGACGGTCGCATTCACCGCAGGCGTCGATGATACCAGTTTGGCATGGGCAAACACCGCAGCAGGCGTGGCCACAAGCACGGTTGCAACGAAAAGCGACATGATATTGAGCTTTGCCATTATTCTAATTCCTTGAGTGACAGGTTCACAGCATTTACGCATGTCAGAGACCTCCCCCTCAAAATCATTTTGTGAGGGGTGATGCACATTGCTGCGTAGTGATGGCGTAAGGAGTAGAATAATGGCTTTGGATGCAACATTACTGGCAGGGCTGCGCGACCTTCCTGTCCCCGATAGTCTACCGTCGCTCGACGATGCCGTAATGAATGCGCTGCAAGAACGTCAGCAAATGGGTTCTGTGTCGCGCGCTGCGGTCGGTGCTTGCGGTGCGCTTGCTCTCGGGATCGGGCTTGCTAGCGGCGCATTGACCGCTGGCCCTGCGATAGCGGGTGAAGCGCCGCTATCGCTGACATCGGCCTCCGCACTTGCCCCCTCCAGCCTGTTGGATAGCAGTCAATGACACGCGGGCG
>JBJXEC010000120.1:0-6267 GCA_046155125.1 Sphingomonas sp.
CCGATGCCAAGGGGCTGATGAAGGCCGCAATCCGCAGTGAAGATCCGGTCGTTTTCCTCGAAAACGAGCTGCTTTATGGCCGCAGCTCGACGTGCCCAAGCTCGACGACCATGTCCTGCCGATCGGCAAGGCGCGGATCATGCGCCCGGGCAAGGATGTGACGATCGTCAGCTATTCGATCGGCGTCGGTCTCGCGCTTGACGCGGCCGAGACGCTGGCGGGTGAGGGGATCGACGCTGAGGTGATCGACCTGCGCACGCTCCGTCCGCTCGACAGGCAGGCGGTGCTGACGAGCCTCAAAAAGACCAACCGCATGGTCGTGGTCGAGGAAGGCTGGCCGACCTGTTCGATCGCGAGCGAAATCATCGCAATCGCGATGGAGGACGGCTTTGACGATCTCGACGCCCCGGTCCTGCGCGTCGCCAACGAAGACGTGCCGCTGCCTTATGCCGCCAACCTCGAAAAGCTCGCGCTGATCGATGCGGCGCGCGTTGTCGCGGCGGTGAAGAAGGTGACGTACCGGTAGCGAGGGGCGCTGAGGCCTATCGCTCGAGCCGGGGCCCTTGCGGGCCCGGCCGCCCGCTTGCGTTGCCAAGGTGCCACCCGCTCGCTACATGCCCGGCCAATTCCAGCATTCATCCCCGCACTGAACTTCAGGGAGCCCGTCGGCCATGGCCGTTCAATATACCTATGTGATGAAGAGTCTGACCAAGACCTTCCCCGGCGCTGCCAAGCCCGTGCTCAACAATATCAGCCTTCAGTTCATTCCCGGCGCGAAGATCGCGATCATCGGCCCGAACGGGTCGGGCAAGTCGACGCTGATGAAGATCATGGGCGGCATCGACAGCGACTATACCGGCGAGGCCTGGGCAGCCGACGGTATCAAGGTCGGCTATCTCCCGCAGGAGCCGCAGCTCGACCCGACCAAGGACGTGATCGGCAATGTCCGCGATGGCGCCGGGCCAATCGCGGCGATGGTCGAGCGCTTCAACGCGATCTCCGCAGAAATGGGCGATCCCAAGGACGACACCGATTTCGACGCATTGATGGAGGAGATGGGTGATCTCCAGACCAAGATCGACGCGGCCGACGGCTGGAGCCTCGACAACCAGCTCGAAATCGCGATGGAAGCACTGCGCTGCCCGCCCGGGGACTCCCCCGTAACCAACCTGTCGGGCGGTGAGAAACGCCGCGTCGCGCTCTGCAAGCTGTTGCTCGAGAAGCCCGACATCCTGCTGCTCGACGAACCGACCAACCACCTCGATGCCGAAAGCGTCAGCTGGCTGGAAAATTTTCTGAAGGAATATACCGGCAACGTCATCCTCGTCACCCACGATCGCTACTTCCTCGACAATGTCGTCAACTGGGTGCTCGAGCTCGATCGCGGCCGCTATTACATCTATGAGAGCAACTATTCCGGCTATCTGGAAAAGAAGTCCAAGCGGCTCGAACAGGAAGAGCGCGAGGAGCAGGGCAAGCAAAAGGCCATTCAGGACGAGCTCGCCTGGATCCGCCAGAGCCCCAAGGCCCGCCAGACCAAGTCCAAGGCGCGGATCAAGGCGTTCGACGAACTGGTCGCAGCGCAAGAGAACCGCACCGTCGGCAAGGCCGCGATCCTCATCCAGATGCCCGAACGGCTCGGCAACAACGTCATCGAGGCCAAGGGGCTGACCAAGGCGTATGGCGACAAGCTGCTATTCGAAAATCTCGATTTCAACCTGCCGCCGGGCGGTATCGTCGGCGTCATCGGCCCCAACGGTGCGGGCAAATCGACGCTGTTCAAGCTGATCACTGGCCAGGACACGCCTGATGAGGGCGAGATCAACGTCGGCCAGACCGTCAAGCTCGGCTATGTCGACCAGAGCCGCGACCATCTCGATGGCGACAAGACCGTGTGGCAGGAAGTGTCCGACGGCTCCGACGTATTCCGCTTCGGCAAGCAGGAAATCGGCACCCGCGCCTATGTCGGCGCGTTCAACTTCAAGGGGCAGGACCAGCAGAAAAAGGTCGGCCAGCTCTCAGGCGGCGAGCGCAACCGCGTGCATCTTGCCAAGATGCTGAAGGAGGGCGGCAACGTGCTGCTGCTCGACGAGCCGACCAATGACCTCGATGTCGAAACGCTGCGCGCGCTGGAGGAAGCGCTGGAGAGCTTTGCTGGGTGCGCGGTGGTCATCAGCCATGACCGCTTCTTTCTGGATCGGCTCGCGACGCATATTCTGGCGTTCGAGGGCAATTCCCATGTCGAGTGGTTCGAGGGGAATTTCGAAAGCTATGAGGAAGACAAGCGCCGCCGGCTGGGCGACGCAGCGGATAGACCGACACGGCTGGCGTATAAGAAGCTGACTCGCTAGCGGATGCGGCGGACATAAATTGATCCGCTGTCAAGCCGCTTCACCTCAAAATTTGGAATGGAGCCCAGCAGGTCAGACAGCCGCTTGAAGCCATAGTTTCTCACATCGAAGCTTGACCGGTTGCCCGCAATCTTGCCCACCTCGCCAAGGCTTGCATAGCCGAGCCCGTTGGGTTTTGCCGCATCAATGGCGTCGGCCAGCAGCTTGATGACTTGGGGGGCGATGACGGGCTTGTGCTTTGCTGACGGTGCGCTCGCATCTTGTTTGACTGACTGAGGCGGGCTCGACTCAGGCGGTGCCAACTCGGCTGCGGTCGATTTGCTGGTGGCCATCAGCGCCTCGACGACGATGAAGCGGGTGCAGGCCTGTTGAAACCCCAGCGGTGTCCGCTCGTTGCCAAAGCCATAGACCGGCAGCCCGTCTTGTCGAATGCGCATGGCGATCGGCATGAAGTCGCCATCGGACGACATTATACCAAAGCCGTCGACCCGCGCGCGGAACAGCAAGTCCATGGCATCGATCGTCATCTTCATGTCGGTCGCGTTCTTGCCCTTGGTGATATCGAACTGCTGCTGCGGTTCGATCCCATATTGGGTGGTCAATGGCTCCCAGTTTTTGAGGCCGGGCTTCGACCAGTTGCCATAGGCCCGCCGGATGTTGACCGTGCCCAGCTCCGCCAGCACTGTCAGCACCGGGTCGAGCGCCTCGTGGCTTGCGTTGTCGGCATCGATGAGGAGGGCGATGTTGCGATTGTTCGGCGTGTCATCCATGCGTCGTCCCTTCGTACCATATCGCGCAAACCTCAACCTCGCGTTCGCCCCCGGGCAATATCACGCGCCGCACATCGCCCACGCTTGCCCCGCGCAGTGCCCGCGCAAGCGGCGCGCTCCAGCCGATGCGGCTGGCGCTCGCGTCCGCCTCGTCATCGCCGACAAGCGTTATGGTCCGCTCCGTGTCGTCCTCGTCGGCAATGGTGACGGTCGCGCCGAACCATATGCGGGATTGGTCCGGCTGGGCGGTGGGGTCGATGACCTTCGCGGCCTTCATCCGGCGCGCCAGCCAGCTGAGCCTGCGGTCGATTTCGCGCAGGCGCTTGCGGCCGTAAATATAGTCGCCATTCTCGGACCGGTCGCCATTGCCGGCCGCCCAGGACACGACCTCGACAATGCGCGGGCGCTCCTCGCCGAGCAGCGCGTCATACTCCGCGCGAAGCGTCGCATAGCCCGCAGGCGTGATGTAATTGGGCTGGTCCACTACGGGGAAATATAGGGCATTGGCGCGCGGCGGGGGAAGGGTCAGCCCGCCGGTGTCGTTCGCCCGAGATACCAGCTGATCCGCACGCCGCCGGTGGAGCGCGCCTTGTTGGGGTTCAGCAAATCATAGACGACCGCATTTTCAACGACATGCTGCACATAGGCGCGGGTTTCAGCATAGGGGATCGCTTCAATCCAGTCGACCATGTCGATGGCGCCAGTGCGCGGGTCACCATTGGCGCGCAGCCATTTGTTCACGTTGCCGCCGCCCGCATTATAGGCGGCGATGGCGAGCGGGTAGCTTGAATAGATGTTGTACAGCCGCTGAAAATAGGCCGAGCCGAGCTGAATATTGTATTGCGGGTTGCCCGTAAGCGCGGCGCTGTCGAACGCGACGCCGAGCTTGCCCGCTTGCTCGCGCGCTGTGCTGGGGAGCAGCTGCATTAACCCGCGCGCGCCTGCCCGCGACACTGCAGCCCGGTCAAACTGGCTTTCCTGCCGCGAAATGGCGTGCACAATCGTCCAGGCATCAGCCGCGCCGTCGGGCACGGCGACGCTTGGATAGCCGGTCGCGATGTAATCGCTCAGTCCGTTTTGCAGCGCGCTGCGGCCGATCATCACGCCCAGATCCGGCCGGCCCAGCGTGCGAGACAATTCGGTCGCCAGCGCGTGGTCGCTGTCCGTCGTTGCGTCCAGCGCAATCTGGCGAACGAATGCGGTCTGGTCGGCATGCGCCCCGACCGTGCCCAGATAGCGTGCGGCGCGCACAATCTCGCTGTCGTAGAATGCGTCGCGGGCCTGGGAATCGATCGGGCGATCAACAACGGCCGGCGGTGGCGTGAGCGCACGCCCAAGCTTTTCGGTCGCAAGCTGCCCGTAAAACTGATCGCGAAAAGCGGCTGCGCGCTCAAACCATTGGGTGGCTTCGTCGCGGCGCCCGGCCGCCAGCGCGGCGCGTGCGGCCCAATAATATCCCTTCGCGCGCAAGCTGGCGCCCTGGGCACCGCCTGCATAGCGCGAGAACATGCCGATAGCGTCAGCAGGGCGATTCAGCGCCTTCATCGCGGTTTGCCCGGCGAGCCAGACGAGATCGGTATAGGCGTCGCGCTCGGCCCAGGGGCGGGTGGAAACGTCCGTCCCCGCCGGATAGGCATCATCAACTTGCCGGGCAATGTTGTAGGCAAGGTCGCTCTGCCCGTCGGCTGCGGCACTGCGCGCATTGGTTAGCAGCACTTGATACCAGCTATCAACGTCGGACGGGACGGTGGAGAGCGCGCGTGGCTTGGCCAGGAAGCTTCGGGCCGCCGTCCAGTTGCCGCTGCTTTTCAGCCAGTTGGCGCGGTCGGCGATATAGCCCGCATCGCCTGCGTACACGCCGTCCGCCGCGGCCGCACGGGTTGCCGCATCGGCAGCCCTGGTCCGAAACGCAAGCCGCGCCTCGAGCAACGCGCGATTGGCAGGGCTCACCAACGCGATCTGGCGCTGTGCAGCACTCGTGGCGCCGGCCCAGAGCAGCGCATCCATCCGCGCATCATGGTCGGCCGGGGACAAAGCAGCGCTGAATTGGGTCAGAATGACCGCTTCGTCGCTCGCAGGCAGCGTGCCCTGCCGCCAGGCGGCCCGCGCGGCGGCATTGGCGTCATCCGCCAGACCGATTGAGGCCAGCGCCTGCGCATTGCGAACCATGCCCGTCCCCGTCAACGGCGCAAACCGGCGGAAAAAGCTTGCGGCGACGCCGGGCGACCAGCTGCTGGTGTCGAGCGCGCGTTCTGCCGATCGGCGCAGCGCGGTTTCGCCGGGCCAGCCGGGGTGCGCCAGCAAGAAGCCGGCATAGGTATCGAACCCGAAACCGCTCGATTGCTGAAATTGTTTCCACTGCGCGATGCTCGACGCAAGCGCCGCGTTCGCCGCGGACGACGTTGGCGCCTGTTGCAGCTTTTGGCGATAGGCATCGAGCTGATCCTGCACGGCCGCCGACGACACCACGAGCCCGGAAGCCCCGGCAAGCAACAATCCTGTTCTGACAAGCATTCCCAACATGTGGACAAGATAGGCGTTCGCGGCCTATTTGTCGCCTCGGAAAATTGCGCACCCCCGAAAAATGTCGCGCTGCGGGAGCTTTTTAACGCCATGTTTCACGGATCAATCCCCGCGCTGGTCACCCCCTTTGGCGCCGATGGCGGGTTTGTTGAAAGCGCTTATCGTGAGCTGGTCGAATGGCAAATCGCGGAAGGCTCGTCAGCGCTGGTGCCCTGCGGCACGACCGGGGAAGCGGCCACGATGAGCGCCGCAGAGCATTTTGACGTGGTGCGTGTGTGCGCCGACCAAGCAGCGGGCCGCGTCCCGGTGATCGCAGGGGCAGGGTCAAACGACACGCGCGTTGCCATCGAGAATATCAAGGCGGCAAAAGAAGCTGGCGCGGACGCGGCGTTAATGGTGCCACCCTATTATAACCGACCCAATCAGGATGGTATTTTCCGGCATTTTGAGGCGGTTGCTGGCGCGTGTCACTTGCCGATCATTCTGTATAACGTACCCGGTCGCACGGTTACCGACATCGCCACCGAGACCGTAGTGCGCCTTGCTGCTGCGATTCCCAGCGTTGTTGGCATCAAGGACGCAACGGGCCAGTTGCAGAGGGTGTCAGCGCACCGGCTGGGGAT